>CALMMY010000399.1 GCA_937868695.1 uncultured Comamonadaceae bacterium | reverse complement strand
GTGGAACAACAGGCCAGCAAGGCACTGGGCCGCCAGGTCACGGTGGAGGGCATCGCCTTCACCCCGTGGACACTGGAGCTGGAGGTGCGCGGCCTGCGCATCGCCAAAGCCAGCGGCTCGGGCCAGACTCCGGACACGGGCAAAGCCAGTGACTCCGCCAGCCAGCTCTCCATCCAGCGTCTGTACGCCAACGCCGAGCTGGCCTCCCTTTTCCGACTGGCCCCGGTGGTCGATGCGGTGCGGGTGGAACACCCCGTGCTCAGCCTCACCCGGCGGGAAGACGGCCAACTGGACGTGCAGGACATCCTCGACCACCTGGCCGCCAACGCCACCCCGCCCGAACCCAACGCCCCGCCGCCCCGCCTGGCCATCCACAACATCGAGCTGGTCGATGGGGAAGTCACCCTCGACGATGCCACCGCACGCCAGCAACACCAGGTGCGTGCGCTGCACCTGTCCATCCCCTTCATCCACACGCTGGGCCAGGGCGAAGCCGTGCGCGAAGTGCGGGTGGAGCCCAAGCTGGCTTTCAGCCTCAACGGCAGCCCGTTTGAAACCCAGGCCAGCACACAACCGTTCAGCGACAGCCTGCGCACCGAGGCCACGCTGGCCATCCGCGATGTCAACCTCACCCCCTACCTGGCCTACCTGCCACCCAACCTGCCGGTGCGCCCCACCCAGGCCACGCTGGGAGCCGAGCTGAAAGTGGCGTTTGCCCAGACACCCCAACCCAGCGTCAAGCTGACCGGGCACCTGAGCGCCAGCAACCTGACCCTGACCGATGCCCGCCAGCAACCCCTGCTGCAACTGGCCAGCGCCCGCATTGAGCTGGCCGATGTGCGCCCGCTGGAGCGCGTGGCCCTGCTGGGCGACATCACCCTGGATGCGCCCCACCTCAGCCTGGCCCGCGATGCCCAGGGCCAGCTCAACACCGCCAGCTCACCCGGCAAAACAGTGGCCGCAGACACCTCCAAAAACAACCCGCCCCCTGCACCCGACACCGCCTGGACGCTGGGTGTGGCCCAGTTCAAGCTGAACCAGGGCCGCGTGGACTGGCGCGATGCCCTGGTGCGCAACGCCCGCCAGCAACCAACCCAACTGGCCCTGACCGACCTGAACCTGCAAGCCAGCCAGCTGCACCTGCCCCTGCCCACCGACACCAGCCAGGCCATCGCCCTGGACATCAGCGCCCGCATCGGCCAAGGCAGCAACGGTGGGGCCACGGCAGCGGCCACGCCCCACACCACCCGCCTCAGCGGACAAGGCACCGTGCTGGCCAGCGAAGCCCAGGCCACGCTGGAGCTGCAAGACTTGGGGCTGGAACTGCTGGCCCCCTACCTGCAAGCCCAGCTCAAGCCCAGCCTGAGCGGACAGCTCGGCATGCAAACAAAACTCACCTGGAAACCCGCTGCCACCGCAGGCCAGGCCGACGACATCACCCTGGCCCTGCCCCAACTCAAGCTCAGCCAGCTGCGCCTGCTGGAGGGCAAAACCGAACTTGCCAGCCTGCAAGCCCTGGACATCCGCGATGCCAGTCTGAACCTGCGCGAGCGCAGCGCCAACCTGGGCCACATCACCCTCACTCGCCCCAATCTGCCCGTGCAACGCGCCGCCGACGGCCAGCTGATGTTCAGCCAGTGGCTGGTGGCCGACAGCACAGGTGGCACCGGAACCAGCCCGGCACAGCCCGCCGCGCCCGGTCACACCGCCAAACCAGCGGCCAGACCAACCTCGGCCAACACCACAGCCCCCGTCTGGCGCTGGAACCTGCCCGAGCTGAACATCGTGGACGGCCAGATCGGCTGGCGCGATGCCGTGCCCGCCGAGACCGTGACGCTGCAAGCCAGCGCCTTCAAGCTCAGCCTGCAAGGTCTGAATTCAGGCGGCATCCAGCCCGCCAGCCTCACCACCTCGCTGCGCCTGGGCGCAGGCAGCACCGAACCCGGCAGCCTGAGCTGGCGCGGCACCGTGGCCCTGGGTGCTGACGGCCAGTCGCCCCAGGTGCGCGGCCAGCTCGATGCCCGCCGCCTGCCCGCCCACGCCCTGGCCCCCTACGGGGCCGACCAGCTCAACCTGGCTTTGCTGCGAGCCGACGCGAGCTACCTGGGCAGCGTGGCCCTGCAAACCAACGCGGCAGGCCCCAGCGTGCAACTGGCGGGCGATGTGACGCTGGAAGACTTCCGCGCCCACACCACACCCGCCGCCCCGGCCCGGCCCGAAGAACTGCTGAACTGGAAAACCCTCAACCTCAAGGGCCTCGACGTGAAGCTGGCCCCGGCCACCGCCCCGCAAATCACCGTGGCCAGCGGCGCACTGAGCGACTTCTTTGCCCGCGTCATCATTCAGGAGACAGGCCGCATCAACCTGCAAGACATCAGCAAGCAGGCCGCTGCCGATGCGGCCAAAACGGCCCCACCAGCGGGAGCCTCCGCAGCCGTGGCCAGCACCCAAGCTGCCCCCGTGGCTTCCGGCCCCGCCACACCGGCCACGCCCGCCAGCACAGCAGCCTCAACGCCACCACCTGCCGGTGCAGTCACCGCCGACCCGGCCCTGGCACCGCGCATCCGCATCGGCCCGTTCAGCCTGGTCAATGGCACGGTGGACTTTGCCGACCGCTTCATCCGCCCCAACTACCGCGCCAACCTGACCGACCTCACGGGCCGCCTGGGTGGTTTCTCGTCCGAAGGAGCCCAAGCCACCAACGGAGAAACCCCCGCACCGCAGATGGCCGACCTGGAGCTGCGTGGCCGGGCAGAAGGCACCGCCTCGCTGCAAATCACCGGCAAGCTCAACCCGCTGGCCACCCCGCTGGCACTGGACATCGAAGGCCGCGTGCGCGACCTGGAGCTGCCCCCGCTGTCGCCCTACACCATCAAATACACCGGGCACGGCATCGAGCGCGGCAAGCTCAGCCTGGACGTGGCCTACACCGTGCTGCCCAACGGCCAGCTCACCGCCCGCAACCAGCTCACACTCAACCAGCTCACCTTTGGCGAACCCGTGGCCGGAGCGCCCGCCAGCCTGCCGGTGAAGCTGGCCACCGCCCTGCTGGCCGACCGGCATGGCGTGATCGACCTGAACCTGCCCATCTCCGGCTCGCTGAACGACCCCGAGTTCAAGCTCGCCCCCATCGTCTTCAAGATCATCGGCAACATCATCGTCAAGGCCATCACCTCACCGTTTTCGCTGCTGACCGGCATGCTGGGCGGGGCCGACACCGACCTCAGCCAGGTCGCCTTTGTGCCGGGCACCACCCGGTTTGACCCAGCCAGCGCCGCCAAGCTGGAGCGCGTGGCCAAGGCTCTGACCGACAAGCCCGGCCTGACACTGACCGTGGTGGGCTCCGCCAACCTGGATGCCGAACGCAACGCCTACCAGCGCGAGCGGCTCAACGCCCAGCTGCTGGCCGAGCGCCAGCGCAGCCAGCCTGCGGCAGCCACACCCGCCACGGCGACCACCGGCACCGCAGCCGATCCGGCATCGGCCCCCACCGAGCTGACCGGGCCTGAGCGCGTGCGCTGGCTCACCGCCCTGTACAAACGCACCGACATGCCCAAACCCCGCAACGCCCTGGGCCTGGCCAAAGACCTGGAACCCGACGACATGGAAGCCCTGCTGCTGACCCAGATTGCGGCCAATACCGACAGCATGCAGACCCTGGCTACCCAGCGCGCCGTGGCCGTGCGCGACCACCTGGCACGCCTGAACATCCCGCTGAGCCGCCTGTTCCTGGGCGCACCCGGCACCCCGCCCGCCAAAGGCGATACCCCTTGGCAGCCCAGCGCAGAACTCAAGCTGGGCATGCCCTGATACCCCGATACCCCCGTTCACCACCCAGTCCTGACCGGGGCTGGGCAGCACGCTCTAAACCCCGTACCGCAAGGGGAAACCCTGTCATCAAACTGACGCATACTGTCTGAAAATTCAGAAATCGAACGAGCGTTCTTTTTTGTGATGAGGTGATGCGATGAGGTGGCAATCAATCCGATGGATGGGTGCCGTGGGTGCGCTGGTGCTGTGTACCAGCCTGCCCTCGGCGTGGGCACAAACAGTGGAGCACGCTGGCGTGAAGTTTGAGCAGCGCATGAGTTTGCAGGGCACGCCCGTGCAACTCAACGGCGCGGGCGTGCGCTACAAAGCCATCTTCAAGGTGTATGCCGCCGGGCTGTACCTGACGCAAAAAGCCACCACCCCCGAAGAGGTGCTGGCCGCCACCGGCCCAAAGCGCATGAGCATCACCATACTGCGCGAAATCGATGCCAACGAGCTGGGCAAGCTGTTTGTGCGCGGCGTGGAAGACAACGCACCGCGCGCAGAAATGTCGCGCCTGGTGCCGGGGCTGATCCGCATGGGCGAGATTTATTCAGCACACAAAAAGCTGGCTCCGGGCGACACCTTCAGCATTGAGTGGCAGCCCGGCACGGGCACGGTCATCTCCGTCAAGGGCCAGCCCCAGGGCGAGCCGTTCAAGGAACCCGAATTTTTCAACGCCCTGATGCGCATCTGGCTGGGCAACCAGCCCGCCGACCACCTGCTCAAAGCGGCTTTGCTGGGCAAGTCGAGCTGAACGACACCAGCCACGCAGCCACCCCGGTCAAGGCATCGAAGGTGCCGTCGGCATCCACCGCCGAAACCGGCTGGCCGTGGTTGTAGCCGTAGGTCACCAGCACCACCGGGCAGCCCGCGCCACGCGCGGCCTGCGCATCGTTGCTGGAATCGCCCACCATCAGCGTGCGGGCGGGCAGCGTGCCCAGCGCCTCGCAGGTGCGCAGCAGCGGCAGCGGATCGGGCTTTTTGCGCTCGAAAGCATCGCCGCCGAACACCACTTCAAAAAACCCGTCCAGCCCTTTCTGCGCCAATAGCGGGCGGGCAAAGGCCGTGGGCTTGTTGGTCAGGCAGGCCAGCCTCAGGCCCCGCGCCTGCAAGGCCGTCAATCCCTCCACCACACCGTCGTACACCCGGCTGTGCTGGCCGTTGATGCGCAGATAGTGGCGCTGGTACGCGGCCATCGCCGCCGGAAACAATGCCTCCACCCCGGCTGCACCCAGCCCAGGGCTGACATGGGCCAGCGTGCTGCGCACCAGGTGCTCCGACCCTTTGCCCACCATGCGCTCCACATCGGCAGGCAGCACGGGCGGCAGGGCCAGCTCGGCCAGCACCAGGTTGAGGGCCACACCGAAGTCGCCCAGGGTATCGATCATGGTGCCGTCGAGGTCGATGATGGCGGCCTGGAACGGGGCTGGGGTGACGGCAGAGACAGAGGAATCGTGGGACATGGCGGTGGCTGAGATCACGTCGGTGTGCTTCAAAAAATAGATGGCAGCGGATGTTGACACAGGGCGAGCACCGGCCATGCTGATTTTGTCTGGCTTGGCATCGCGGTGCCTGCTGGTGTGACGTTGCCTGCTTGCGTGGCGTGGTGCTGCTTGCTGGGGTGGTGTTGCTGCGCTTGGTCTGCTGGGCTCGGCTGGCGCTGCTTCGCTCTGCGCCCGTTCAAGGGGTGAGCCGTCCTCCGCACACTGC
>CALMMY010000398.1 GCA_937868695.1 uncultured Comamonadaceae bacterium | reverse complement strand
CCCTTTTTTATGCTTGATCAGGCTTTGGAAGCAGCGTAGGCAGCCAGGCCATCGGTGATTTCTTTGTGGGCTTCTTCGATGCCCACCCAGCCATTGACCTTGACCCACTTGCCGGGTTCCAGATCCTTGTAGTGTTCAAAGAAGTGGGCAATGTTCTTCAGCACCAGGGGGTTCACATCGTCCATGCTGTTGATGTGATCGTAGAAAGGCAGGATTTTCTTGGTGGGCACAGCCAGCAGCTTGGCATCTTCACCGCCTTCGTCGGTCATCTTGAACATGCCGATGGCACGGCAGGGCACCACCACGCCGGGTGGCAGGGGGAAGGGGGTCAGCACCAGCACGTCCACGGGGTCGCCGTCGCCGCTGATGGTCTGGGGGATGTAGCCGTAGTTGCAGGGGTAGTGCATGGCCGTGCCCATGAAACGGTCCACAAACAGGGCACCGGAGTCTTTGTCCACTTCGTACTTGACGGGGTCGGAATTGGCCGAAATTTCAATGATGACGTTGAAAACTTCAGGCGTTTTGGAGCCGGGGGTGACGTTGTTCAGTGACATGGTTTGGATTGCAGTGTTGAAAAAATAGGGGCTGTGAATCAAGCCGGTGGCTCCCTCACAACCACTCCCCTATTGAGAATGATTTTACTGATGGCAGGCTGACAAACCGGCAGCCCTTACTTGGTGCATGCCATGGGGCGTTTGACTTAATATCCCTGGCTCACGATGAATGCTGAGCACGTTGGCTCGCCACCACAATACAAGCATCCACGCCGGGTCACCCGCCAATCCATTGATCTGCCATTTTTCATGAGCTTGCCCCCCTTCATGCCACAGACTTTTCGCCTCACTGCCCACCAGATACTGTCCCGCTACCTTCGACAAGCTGCGCTGGCAGTCCTTGCGGGGTTGGCTGGGGTGACATGGTCTGCCCATGCGCAAACGGTCACACACGCCACAGCGGCCACTGCGCAGGCTCCTGTGCTACTGCGGGTAGTGGGCGGCCTGGGCAACGTGGCCCAGTTTCGCGATTTTGAAGAGCCTTTCTGGCGCAACGAGCTGCCCAGAATCACGCAAGGCCGGGCCAAGGCTGAAATCGTGCCTTTTGACAAGGCGGGCATCCGCGCCCACGAAGCGTTGCGGCTGGTTCAACTGGGGGTCATGCCATTCGGCACGGCTCTGCTCACAGCCATCATGGGCACCGACCCTGAACTCGCTGCGATGGATCTGGCGGGCCTCAATCCCGACATGGCCACACTCAAGCGTTCAGTGGCCGCTTTTCGGCCCCACTTCGAGCGCGTCATGCGTGAGCGTCACGGCATTGAGGTACTGGCCATCTATGTCTACCCCGCCCAAGTCACGTTTTGCACCCGGCCACTCAAAGGTCTGAGCGATCTGGCTGGCCGTCGAGTGCGCATCAGCACACCGACACAGGCCGACCTGATTCGCCCCTTCGGTGCCGTGCCTGTGCAAACCGAGTTTTCTGAAATCATTCCCCAGGTACGCAGTGGCAATGTGGACTGCGCCATCACGGGCTCCATGTCGGGCAATGCCATTGGCCTGCACGACATCACCACGCATGTGTACTCAGGGGCCATCAACTGGGGGTTGTCGATATTCGGGGCCAACCGTGCCGCCTGGAATGCGCTGCCCGCAGACTTGCGCACCACGCTGCAAACCGCACTGCCCAAACTGGAAGAAGCCATCTGGATCAACGCCGACAAGCAGCACCGCGAGGGCAATGCCTGCAACACCGGACAAGATGGCTGCACATCGGGCAAACCGGGGCGGATGATTGAAGTCAAACCCACAGCGGCTGAGGAAAAGCGGCTGCGTGAAGTTTTCCGCACCAGCGTCCTGCCCTCGTGGCTGGAGCGCTGCGGCAACCAGTGCGTGCCCGTATGGAACCAG
>CALMMY010000397.1 GCA_937868695.1 uncultured Comamonadaceae bacterium | reverse complement strand
TGTGCGGAGGACGGCTCACCCCTTGAACGGGCGCAGAGCGCAGCAACGCCACCCCCAGGGTTTGGATGGGGTGAGCTGGCGGGCCGCCCTGGCCTGAAATACCGTGCGGAAATTGGGCATGATGTGCCCTGTTTCTTCCACACACAGATCAGGGCACAGGGATGGCCACACTCATACCTTCACTTTCCACTTGCGTCAGCCGCATGACCAGCGGCGAGCGCCGACTGGCCGAACGGCTGGAACACAAACTCGACGATGACTACCTGCTGTGGTACGACGTACCCGTCGGCCCCCGCCAGACCCACCCCGACTTCGTGGTGATGCACCCGCACCGGGGTCTGCTGGTGCTGGAAGTCAAAGACTGGAAGCCTGCCACCATCATCGAGGCAGACAAGCAGAGCTGGGTCATTCTGGATGCCGGTACCCACCAGCCCAAAACCGTGCCCAGCCCGATGGAGCAGGCCCGTCAGTACGCCCACCAGGTGGTTCGGGCGCTGGAGCGTGATCCGGCGCTGGTGCAGGCCAATGGCCCCCACCAGGGCAAACTGGCCTTTCCGTGGAGCTACGGCGTGGTGCTGCCCAACATGACGCGCAAGCAGTTCACCGACGGACAGCTCAACCGGGTGATGGAGGCCCACCGCGTGCTGTGCCAGGATGAAATGGCCGAGCGCGTGGAGCCAGAAGAATTGCAAGGCCTGCTGTGGGGCATGTTTCCGTTTGGCATGCGCGGTCTCATGAGCCTGCCCATGCTGGAGCGGGTGCGCTGGATTCTGTTTCCGCAGGTGCGCGTGCCGGTGCAGGGCAGCCTGTTTGCCTTGCCGGGTAGCGGGCAGAACGGTGGCCAGGCCACCACCGAGGGCTTGGCTGATGCCGATGCTGGCGATGTGCAGCCCGTGGCCGATGAAGACCTGCCCAGCCTCATGCGGGTGATGGACATCCAGCAGGAGCAACTGGCCCGCAGCCTGGGCCAGGGCCACCGCATCATCCACGGCGTGGCAGGGTCGGGCAAAACCATGATTCTGGGCTACCGGGCCGAGTTTCTGGCCAATATTTCAGGTGCCGATGCTCGTCCCATATTGGTTCTTTGCTACAACGAACCCTTGGCCGTGACCCTGGCTGCCCGCATGCGCAGCAAGGGCCTGGCCGAGCTGGTGCATGTGCGCCACTTCCACAAGTGGTGCCGCGATCAGCTGGTGGCTTTCGGGCAGGATTTGCCTCCTGCCCACTGGCCCGTGGGCGAAAAAATGGCCGACATGGTGCAGCGCGTCATCACAGCCGTGGACCGCAAGCACATTCCCAGTGGGCAGTACCAGGCCGTGCTGATCGACGAAGGCCACGACTTCGCCCCCGAATGGCTCAGGCTGGTGGTGCAGATGGTGGACCCGGCCACCAACAGCCTGCTGGTGCTATTCGATGATGCGCAAAGCATTTACGAACGCGCCCGCAAACAGCAGTTCAGTTTCAAGAGCGTGGGCATCCAGGCCCAGGGTCGCACCACCATTCTCAAGATCAACTACCGCAACACGCGCCAGATTCTGCACACCGCCAGCCTGATTGCCGCCGACCTGCTCACCGCTGCCGACAGGGACGACGATGGCATTCCGCTGGTGCAACCCGTCAGCTGCGGGCGCGATGGGCAGGCACCGCTGGTGCTGAATCTGCCCAACCTGCGGGATGAAGCGTTTTCGATTGCCGACCACCTTCAGACCGCCCACCTGGAGGGGCACGCATGGGGCGACATGGCCATCATCTGCCGTGACCACAGCACCATGAGGGCCTGTGCCACCGCGTTGCGTGCCCGCAAACTGCCCCACCAGGTGCGCGAAGGCACAGGCGATTACCACCCAGGTGAAGACATCATTACCGTGCTGACCATGCATGCCAGCAAGGGGTTGGAGTTTCCGGTGGTGGCACTACCCGGCATCGGCCAGATGTCCGCAGCCGGTGCCGACGAACGCGACGAAGCCCGCCTGTTCTATGTGGCCGCCACCCGCGCCACGCACAAGCTCATCATCACCGCCAGCGGCGAGGGCGGCTTCGCGGCCAAGTTGGCTGCTTGAGCGTATGCCCCCCTCTCTTCGTTTGTGTGCCCCAGTCATTTCAGTGCCATCTCTTTCCCATGAAACTCCTGCACACCTCCGACTGGCACCTGGGCCAGACCTTGCACCAGCATGAGCGCGAGGCCGAGCACGCCCGCTTTCTGGCCTGGCTGCTCGACACCTTGCAGGCCGAGCAGATCGACGCGCTGCTGGTGGCGGGCGATGTGTTCGACAACACCAACCCCAGCGCGGCCTCGCAGGCCATGCTGTACCGCTTTCTGGCCCAGGCCCGTCAGCGCGTGCCGCACCTGAACATCGTCATCACCGCAGGCAACCACGACTCGCCGGGGCGGCTACAGGCACCGTCGCCGCTGCTGGCCGAGTTCGGGGCGCATGTGGTCGGCACGGTGGGCAACTCTGGCGATGCCAGCCCCGACCTGGCCCGCCTGGTTGTGCCGCTGCGCAACCGCGCGGGCGATGTGGCCGCCTGGTGCATGGCCGTGCCGTTTCTGCGCCCTGCCGATGTGCCCAGGGTGGAGGTGGCCGACAGCGGCACGGACAGCAAAGCCGACGATGCCTATGCCGCTGGCACCCATGCCCTGTATGCCCGCGTGTACGCCCATGCTGCCAGCCTGCGCCAGCCGGGGCAGGCTGTGCTGGCGATGGGGCACTGCCACCTGACCGGCGGGCAGGTGTCCGAAGATTCCGAGCGCCGCATCGTGGTCGGCGGGGCCGAGGCCCTGTCGGCCAGCCTGTTTGACCTTGGCATTGCCTATGTGGCGCTGGGCCACCTGCACCTGGCGCAGACCGTGGGCGGCGATGCCACCCGGCGCTACTGCGGCAGCCCGCTGCCCATGTCGTTTTCTGAAATCCACTACCCGCACCAGGTGGTGGTGGTCGAGCTGGCGGGCGAGGCCGTGGCCAGCGTGCGCAGCGTGCCGGTGCCGCGCACCGTCGATCTGCTGCGCGTGCCGCCCCGGCCCGCGCCGCTGCCCGAGGTGCTGGCCGCGCTCGGTGTGCTGCCCGATGTGCCCCCGGATGCCCAGCCCGACGACCTGTGGCCCTACCTGCAAGTGCGCGTGCAGCTCACCCAGCCCGAGCCGGGGTTGAGGGCGCAGATCGAGGCTGCGCTGGCGGGCAAGGCTGTGCGGCTGGTGCGCATCGAAACCAGCCTGGCTGCGTCGGCAGCGGCCCAGGCTGCACCGCCCGTGTCTCTGGACGAGCTGGGGGCGCTGTCGCCCACGGCGTTTTTCGAGCGCCTGTACCGCCACCGCTTCAACGACAC
>CALMMY010000396.1 GCA_937868695.1 uncultured Comamonadaceae bacterium | reverse complement strand
CCCGACTCAGGCCGGGTGCAGGCGCTGCCAGTCGTCCAGCGCGGGCCGCAGAACCAGCAGCACCAGCAAAGCCGCCAGCGGCACGGTGGTGATGGTGCCCAGGTGTTTGAACCCCAGTGCGCCCGATAGGCCGCCGACAAAAAAACACACCATCAGCTGGCCGTGTATGCGCAACTTGTTCCGGTTGGCCTGCACGGGCTGGTGGTCGCTGCGCCGGTTCAGGTACAGCAGCTTGCCCAGCTCAATGCCGAAATCGGTGATCAGCCCGGTGATGTGGGTGGTGCGGATGACCGAGCGTGAAATCTTGGTGATCACGGCGTTTTGCAAACCCATGATGAAGCACAGCAACAGCACCGTCAGTGGCACAAACAGTTGCGTCATCAGGCTGATGCCTGCGCCGAACAGGCCGAACACCAGCAGCGCAGCGGCTTCCAGAAACAGCGGCAGGCCATAGGCGCTGCGCAGGTTGCGGCGCATGCCCCAGTTGACCAGCCAGGCGGTGGTCATGGCTCCTGTCAGAAAGGCCAGCAGGGCGGCCACACCGACGGCGGCCATCGCCAGCTGGCCCAGCACCAGGTTGTCGGCCACCGACGACAGCACGCCGGTCATGTGCGAGGTGTACTGGCCCACAGCGAGAAAGCCACCTGCATTGGCCGCACCCGCCACAAACGCCAGCACAGAGCCCAGCTTCAGGTCGGTCTGCGGCGTGCGCTGCACGCTGGTGAAGCCTCGGATGGGTGCGAACATGCTGGCGGTTGCCGTGGGTGCTGTGCGTGGGGGGCGCTGGTCAGTGGATGCGCATGCCGGGTGTGGCTCCGGGCCAGGGGGTCAGCACGTGGATGCCGGGCTGGGCCTTGTCATTGGCGTGGCTGGCGGCCAGCACCATGCCTTCGCTGAGGCCGAACTTCATCTTGCGCGGAGCCAGGTTGGCCACCATCACGGTCAGCTGGCCCACCAGCTGCTCGGGGGCGTACACGCTGGCAATGCCCGAGAACACGTTGCGGGTTTTGGGCTGACCGGCCTCGTCGGTTTCGCCCACGTCCAGCGTCAGGCGCAGCAGTTTGGTGCTGCCTTCCACACGCTCGCAGTTGACGATTTTGGCGATGCGCAGATCCACCTTGGCAAAGTCGTCGATGGAGATGGTGGGCGCAATGGCCTCGCCGCCGGGCAGCTGGCCGCTGGCGCTGTCTGCGGCAGGGGGGGCCTCGGCAGCCTCGGCAGCCTTGGCGGGTTTGCTGGTGGCAGCGGGTTTGGTGGAGTTGATAGCTGGCTGCGCTTGTTCAGATTGTGCCGGCGGCTCAAAAAGCATCTCAAGTTGCTTGATGTCCACGCGCTGCATCAGGTGCTCGTAGTTGCCAATGGTGTGACCGGCGGGCAGCAGGCTGGCCGCATCGGCAAACGCCATCGGCGGCACGTTCAGGAACGCTTCGACCCTGGCAGCCACGGCGGGCAGCACGGGCTTGAGGTAGAGCGTGAGCAGGCGGAAGGCTTGCAGGCAGGTGGTACACACGTCTTGCAGGCGCTGGTCAACCTGGGCCTGCGTCAGCCCCTGTTCCTGGTACTTGGCCTGGTTTTTGGGGTTGGCCAGCTCCCAGGGCTTGTGGATGTCCACATAGGCGTTCACCTTGTCGGCCAGCAGCATCACCTCGCGCAGGGTGCGGGCGGTGTCGCGCACTTCGTAGTGGCTGGCAATGGCCACAGACTCGGCTTGCAGCGTGCCCAGCAGGGCAAGGCCGTCGGCATCGGGGTTGCCCAGCTGGCCTGCAAACCGCTTGCTGATGAACCCGGCGCTGCGGCTGGCGATGTTGACGAACTTGCCCACCAGGTCGCTGTTGACGCGGGCCATGAAGTCGGCGGCGTTGAAGTCCACGTCTTCGTTCTTGCCGTTGAGCTTGGCGGCCAGGTAGTAGCGCAGCCATTCGGGGTTCATGCCCAGGCTCAGGTACTTCAGCGGATCGAGGCCGGTGCCCCGGCTCTTGCTCATTTTTTCGCCGTTGTTGACGGTGAGGAAGCCGTGGACGAACACCGCATTGGGTGTTTTGCGGCCACTGAAATGCAGTGTGGCGGGCCAGAACAGGGTGTGGAAATAGGTGATGTCCTTGCCGATGAAGTGATATTGCTCGGTGGCGGGGTCGGCCACAAATTCTTCATAGCTGCGGGTCTCGCCGCAGGCGGCCAGCGGGCCGCCTTTGTCGAAGTAATTTTTCAGGGAGGCCAGGTAGCCGATGGGTGCATCCAGCCATACATAGAAATACTTGCCCGGCGCATCGGGAATCTCGATGCCGAAGTAGGG
>CALMMY010000395.1 GCA_937868695.1 uncultured Comamonadaceae bacterium | reverse complement strand
TCGTGGCACAGCACTTCGATCTTGCCGCTTTTCAGGTTGTCGTTGGTGGTGCCTTCAGGGCGGGCACGCACCAGACCCTTGATCTGCACGCAGAACTCGTTGCGCAGGTCTTCGGCGGTCTGGAACATCTCGGGACGGTCGGGGTCGCACACCACCTGCACGTAGCCTTCACGGTCGCGCAGATCGACAAAAATCACGCCGCCATGATCGCGGCGGCGGTTGACCCAGCCGCACAGGGTCACGGTTTGGCCCAGCAGGGCTTCGGTCACCAGACCGCAATAGTGGGAACGCATCGCCATAAACAATCTTTCAATCAACAAAAAAACGACCTGAATCAGGCAGACGGTCTGGCCACCGTGGTCAGGGGTGGCAATTTACCGGCCTTGTAGGCATGGGGCCCCGGAACGATGACACCCATGGAAATGACGTAGGTGAGGGCCTCGTCCACCGACATCTGTAGCTCGACACAGTCGGATTTTCTGACCATGACGAAGTAGCCGCCGGTGGGGTTGGGGGTGGTGGGCACATACACGCTCAGACAGTCATCGGGCAGGTGGGCTGCCACATCACCTCCGGGCTGGCCCGTGAGAAAGGCAATCGTCCACATGTTTTCCCGGGGCCATTGCACCAGCACGGCTTTGCGAAAGGCGTTGCCTTTTTCAGAAAAAAGCGTGTCTGAAACCTGCTTGACCCCTGAATAAATGGAGCGCACCACCGGAATGCGGTGCAACAGGGCATGCCACCAGTTGACCAGCTTGTTGCCCACAATGTTGGATGCCAAGGCACCGATGCTCAACACCACCAGAAGGGCAAACAACACGCCGAAACCGGGTACACGCCAGCCCAGCCAGCGCTCGGGCATCCAGGCGGCGGGCAGGATGTTGAGTGTTTTGTCGAGCGTGGACACCACCCAATCCAGTACCCCGAGCGTGATGATCAGGGGCACCAGCACCAGCAGACCTGACAACAGCCATTTGCGCAATGAAGCCATCCGTGCGGCCTCAGTGGCAGGCGCAAGAACCGCCACAGGGCGTGGCGGCGGCGGGAGCCGCCCCACTGCTGTCTCCGCCGATGGAGGCCGCAGCAGGTGCGGCGGCCGCGTCAGAGCTGGTGGCAGCCGCAGCGGCGGTGCCGCCTGCTGTGCCACGGAAATCGGTGGCATACCAACCGGAACCTTTCAGCTGGAACCCGGCAGCTGTCAGCTGCTTGCGGAAAGTGGATGCGCCGCAATGGGGACAGACCGTCAAGGGGTCGTCAGACATTTTTTGCAAAACATCTTTGGCGTGTCCGCACGACTCGCATTTGTACGCGTAAATAGGCATGAGGTTCAACCCTGGATGGAGAAAGGAAAACCGGAAATTATAGGTTGCCGCCCCGTTTTCAAGACCGGGGCAGCCGCTCCTTGGGCCTGTCAAGCCTCACCAGAGGCGGATGTGCAGGTACACCTGCATGGCAAACAGGCCCGCTACAAATCCAACTGCCGAATAAATGATGCCCTGAAGCAGACGGTTGGTTCGCCGCTGCTCGGCGAGCAGGGCATTCAGCTCACTGACTCTGGGTTCGGCCCGCCGCTGCAAAGCATCGTGCAGCAGACGGGGCAGCATGGGCAGAAGCTTGGCGTACTGGGGTGCCTCGGCCTTGAGTTGCTGCCACAGTTTTTCAGGCCCGACCTGGGCCATCATCCACTTTTCAAGGAACGGTTTGGCTGTGCTCCACAAATCGAGATCGGGGTCCAGTTGCCGCCCCAAACCCTCGATATTGAGCAGCGTTTTTTGCAACAACACCAGTTGTGGCTGGATTTCGACATTGAAGCGGCGCGAAGTCTGAAACAGGCGCATCAGCACCATGCCCAGTGACAGCTCGCTCAAAGGACGGTCGAAATACGGCTCGCACACGGCTCGCACGGCGGCCTCCAGCTCATCTACCCGCGTGTCAGCGGGCACCCAGCCCGATTCCACATGCAGCTCAGCCACCCGCTTGTAATCGCGCTGGAAAAATGCGGTGAAATTCTGGGCCAGATATTCTTTGTCGAATTCGGTGAGCGTACCCACAATGCCGAAGTCCAGTGAAATGTAGCGGCCAAAGCTCTCGGGAGCCAAACTCACCTGGATGTTGCCGGGGTGCATGTCGGCATGGAAAAAGCCATCCCTGAACACCTGGGTAAAAAACAGCGTCACACCGTCACGGGCCAACTGTTTGATGTCCACACCGGCACTGCGCAGGCGCTCCACCTGGTTGATGGGCACGCCGTGCATGCGCTCCATCACCATCACTTCGGTGCGGCAGTAGTCCCAGATCATCTCTGGAATCAAAACCAGGTTCAGATCCTGCATGTTGCGGCGCAACTGGGCTGCGCTGGAAGCCTCGCGCAGCAGATCCAGCTCGTCGTGCAGGTATTTGTCAAACTCGGCCACCACCTCGCGGGGCTTGAGTCGGCGGCCATCGGCAGACAGGCGCTCCACCCAGCCCGCCATCATGCGCATCAGAGACAGGTCTTTTTCAATCACCGTCACCATGTCGGGCCGCAGCACCTTGACAGCCACCTCCCGGCCATCGGCCAGCACGGCAAAGTGAACCTGGGCAATGGAGGCGCTGGCAACGGGTGTGCGCTCGAACGTTGCAAACACTTGGTCAATCGGACGACCAAATGCCTGCTCAATGGTCGCCACGGCCACTTCGCTGGGAAACGGTGGCACCCTGTCTTGCAGCAACGCCAACTCATCGGCAATGTCTGCGGGCAACAAATCACGCCGGGTAGACAACACTTGGCCGAATTTGACAAAAATCGGCCCCAATGACTCCAGCGCCATGCGCAGGCGCTGCCCTCTGGGCTCATGCAGCGTGCGCCCCAGTGTCAGAACGCGAGTGAAAACACGCAACCAGGGGTGTGAAAAGCTGGAGAGAACCAGCTCATCCAACCCATGCCTGAACACCACCAGCAGGATGAACAGGCCACGAAAGAAACGGGTCATGGTGCAGCCGGGGTGGAGGACGGAGAGGCTGCCGGAGCGGTTGCACCGGGTTGAATGCGGGCGACAAAGGTTTTGAGGGCGGCACCCGCCACACCCAATGCTTTGATCAGGGTGTGCGCAGCCGCATCACCCAGCACACGCGACAGGTCTTCTTCCACATCCCAGCGCACGTTGTCGGCCAGCCAAGCCACCTCGGCCGCCAGCTGCACATCGCCATCAATGGTGACAGCTGGTTTCTCACCTCGCGCCACGGTGCCCAGCAATGCAGGCAACGCGGTCTGTGTGACGCTGACCGTCAGATCAACCCGCACCGGCACTTGCCCAGCAGGCAGCGGGAAAGGTGGACGCTCCAGCAGCCCGGCTGGCGTGGCCTGCAACGTCAGCTCAAACTGCCCCCACACCAGCCTGACAGCTTTGCCCTGCTGCCGCCGCACCCGATCGGTGGCCTGGGGCTCCTGCATCAACACATGATTGAGCAGCAACACCAGCTTGTTCTGCGATTCGTCAATGACCCAATCGGGCAAACGAACGGACTCGACCAGGTTTTGCAGCAGCGACAACCCTGGCAGCGGCGGAAATGAAATCGGGGGCAGTTGGTTCATGCCCCCGATTTTGACGGATTGGAAAATGCCACGGCCAAACAGGCCGATTTGGCCCTCCTGAATCACTGCATGGCCTGAACCCCGGCCACCAGCCAGCCGCCCGACCCAGCGCGGGGACGGGTGATGTTCCACACCTCACGAAACGGGCTGGGGCCTGCCGACAGACCTTCGCGCATCATGCCGGAGAACTCCACACTGGCCATGTATTCATGACCCGCATCCTCAATGCCCAACAAACGGGCTTCGAGCATGACCACCTCGGTGACGTTGGCCGCACCAGGGGCTTCACGCTCGCGTTCAGCCAACTGGGCTTTGATTTGAGCCAGCATGTCATCGGTCATCATGGCACGCAGTGTGACCATGTCGGAGCGATCCCAGGCTGCCTGCAAGTTGATGAAGTTGGTTTTGGATGCCTGCAAAAACCCCGCCACATCAAAGTCAGCCGGAATGCCCCAACCTTGCGAACCCGCCAGCGACGAACCGATGACACTGCCCTGCTCCACAGGCTGAACCACATCGGCATAGCGGCTGGACTGGAAGTTGGTGGTCGTGCGCTCCCAAGGGCGGGCCGACGCATCGTTGCCCACGTTGTTCGGGCTGTATGCACCGGGCATGGCGGCAGGGCCAGCCCCCTGGTAAGCCAGCCCGCCAGGACTGGATGCAGCTGAGCGGCGTGAGCGCATGACCCACCCGATCACACCCATGATGACCACCCCCAGCAGGGCAATCATCAGGATATTGGCGAACGCCTCACCCATACCCAGTGACGAGGCCAGCCAGGCGAGGCCCAGACCAGCGGCCAAACCACCGAGCATCGCGCCCCAGGGTTTCTTGGCCGGTGCCGCCGCCGCTGCAGCTGGAACAGGGTTGCGCGCAGGCGCAGCAGCATTGGACGGCGCACCCACTGGCGGCTGGACTGCACGCTGCTGCGCAACATTGTCAGACTGCTTGCCAATCGATGTGCCACCACCCAAACGCTTGGCCACAGCATGTGGCGAGGTCAGCACCATCAACAGCACCAACAAGGCTGTGAGAAATTTCATGATCGACGCGCCTTTCAATGAATGGGCCAACCGATCAGCATTTGGTGCCCACATGAAGCGCCACCACACCGCCGGTCAGGTTGTGAATATCGACATGCCCAAAACCTGCGACCTTCATCATGGCTTTGAGTTCCTCTTGCGAAGGGTGCATGCGGATGGACTCGGCCAAATAACGGTAGCTGGCCTCATCGTTCGCAATGAGTTTTCCCATTTTGGGCAGCAGGTTGAACGAGTACCAATCGTAGGCCTTGGTCAGCGGTTTGGCCACCCGTGAAAACTCCAACACGAGCAAGCGACCGCCGGGTTTGAGCACACGGCACATTTCTTTCAGGGCCACATCTTTGTGGGTCATGTTGCGCAAACCGAAAGCCACAGAAACCAGATCAAACTGGTTGTCAGGGAATGGCAATTGCTCCGCATCACACACCAGCGTGGGCAAGGCCACGCCCTTGTCCAGCAGGCGGGCACGGCCTTCGCGCAACATGGCCTCGTTGATGTCGGTGTGTACCACCCGGCCCGTTTTGCCCACTCGCGGCGCAAAGCCCAGAGAAAGATCGCCCGTGCCCCCCGCTATGTCGAGCACTTGGTAGCCTTCACGGGCATTGGCCACAGTTTGGGTGTAGGCCTTCCAGATGCGGTGCATGCCTCCGGACATGACATCGTTCATCAGGTCATATTTCGGGGCGACCGAGTCGAACACACTGCGCACTTTGCGTGCTTTCTCGCGCTCGTCTACCGACTCAAATCCAAAATGGGTTGTGCTCATGGTGTGGTACTCATGGTCAATGGCTGGCGCAGCCACCGCCTGCTTTCACAGGCATGTCGGCATCCCTGTCAAGGCCTGCGGCCTGAAGACGGGCGGTGTAGTCATCCCACAATTCGGCTTGCCGGGAGCCCAGCAGATACAGGTAATCCCATGCAAAAATTCCGCTGTCGTGCCCATCGGAAAAGGTGGGTTGAACAGCGTAGTTGCCCACAGGCTCCAATCCGACGATGGTGACATTGCGCTTGCCGGTTTGCAGCACTTCCTGGCCTGGGCCGTGCCCCTGCACCTCGGCAGAAGGGGAATACACCCGCATCAGCTCAAACGGGATGCGGAAATGAAGACCATCGGAAAAACCAATCTCAACCACCCGCGACTGCTGGTGAACGGTCAATTCGGTGGGAGTGGGGGTATCCGCTTGCAAGCCTGCCATGGAAACTCCTGAAATTTATCGGTAAAAAAACGGGGCCGTCAACAACGTCGGTGACGCTCACCAAGGCAACAGACGCTGGCGGATGAGCTGGTCGGCACGCGGCATCAGGTGCTCCAGCACCGACAACTGGCCGGGCTCCACGGTGCGCTGAGCCTGGCCCCAGATGGGAGCCGGAAAATGACTGTCCCAGTCAAAACGGGCAATCACGTGCCAATGCAGATGGGGCACCACGTTGCCCAAAGCCGCGAGATTGATTTTGGAGGGATGCAACACCTCGCGCAACACGCGCTCCACCACATTGACCACACGCATCAGCACCAGTTGATCGGCCTCGGGCAAATCACTCCACTCGGACACATGGGCATTGAGCACAACCCGGTAAAACGCCGGAAAACCTGGCTCGTGGGCCCGGATCACCCGGCAGGTTTGCAACCGTACGATGAGCAAGCCGCCATCGGTTTCGCACAGCGGGCAACCAGCCTGTTGGGGCCAATCAGCCTGTGCAGCGAGCAAGTCGGCAGGCGGCATGATGCGGGCAATCGCTGTCTGCAAGGCTTGGTCACCCTCATCCCAACCGCCTCCCCCGTCCGCATCCGTCACGTATTCCATTGTTGGCCTCATACCAATACTCTTTCAATGCCGCCCGAGTTGGCGCGCTCCACGTACTCTGGCAGCCATTGCTCACCCAAAATGTGGCGGGCCATTTCGACAACGATGTAGTCGGCCTCCAGCAAACCATTTTGCATGTCGTCACCATAGCGGGTCAGCCCTTGGAGACAGCTGGGGCAGGAGGTGAGAATTTTCACATTGCCCGCGCCAGTGGCTGCCGGAGCCTGCCCTGCGGCCTGCATGCGGTTGCGCAGCTCGGCTTCATTCTTGCGCAGCTCTTCTTCCTTGCGAAAGCGGATCTGCGTCGAAATATCGGGCCGGGTCACGCCCAGCGTGCCGGATTCGCCACAGCAGCGTTTGCTCTCCAGCACGTTGTTGCCCACCAGCGCCTTGACCGTTTTCATCGGGTCTTGCTGTTTCATGGGGCTGTGGCAAGGGTCGTGGTACAGGTAGCCCCCGGCTCCTGGCTGGTCGGCTCCGGGCAGGGTGATGCCTTTTTCCAACAGGTATTCATGGATGTCCACAATGCGGCAGCCAGGAAATATCTTGTTGAATTCGTAGCCCTGCAACTGGTCGTAGCAAGTGCCGCAGCTGACCACCACGGTCTTGATGTCGAGGTAATTCAGTGTGTTGGCCACACGGTGGAACAGCACCCGGTTGTCGGTGATGATCTTTTCGGCCTTCTCGAACTGCCCCGATCCGCGCTGCGGATAGCCGCAGCACAGATAGCCCGGCGGCAACACAGTCTGCACACCCGCATGCCAGAGCATGGCCTGTGTGGCCAGACCCACCTGACTGAACAGACGCTCCGATCCGCAACCGGGGAAGTAAAACACCGCCTCGGTTTCAGCCGTGGTGGCCTTGGGGTTGCGGATGATGGGCACATAGTCCCGGTCTTCAATGTCCAGCAGGGCGCGCGCTGTTTTCTTGGGCAGGCCACCGGGCATCTTTTTGTTGATGAAGTGGATCACCTGCTCTTTGATGGGCGCGGGCCCCACCGTGGCCGGAGGCTTGTTGCTTTGCTTGCGGGCAAAGGCTTTGAGCACATCATTCGCCAGGCGCTGAGCCTTGAACCCGATGTCCACCATGCCCGTGCGCATGAACTTGATGGTTTCGGGGTTGGTGGCATTCAGGAAGAACATGGCCGCAGCATTGCCAGGACGGAAACTCTTCTGACCCATCTTGCGCAACAGGTTGCGCATGTTCATGGACACATCGCCGAAGTCGATCTTCACCGGGCAGGGAGAGGCGCACTTGTGGCAGACGGTGCAGTGGTCGGCCACATCTTCAAACTCTTCCCAGTGCTTGATGCTGATGCCCCGGCGGGTCTGCTCCTCGTACAGGAAAGCCTCGATCAGCAGCGATGTGGCCAGGATTTTGTTGCGTGGGCTGTAAAGCAGATTGGCACGCGGCACATGGGTGGCACACACAGGCTTGCACTTGCCGCAGCGCAGGCAGTCTTTCACAGAATCGGCAATGGCCCCGATGTCGCTCTGCTGCATGATGAGCGACTCGTAACCCATCAGCCCGAAACTGGGGGTGTAGGCGTTGGTCAGGTCGGCATGCAGTGCGGGCTCCGTGGCCGCATTCTTATCATCAAAAAAGTGCTCTTGCGCTTGATCCGATTGCGCAAAAAGCTCTGTTTTTCGGAGCAACTTACCTTTATTGAATCGGCCCTCGGGATCAACGCGGCGCTTGTAGTCTGCAAACGGAGCCAATTCGGCATCGGTCATAAACTCCAGCTTGGTGATGCCGATACCGTGCTCGCCTGAAATTACGCCATCCAGACTGCGCGCCAGCTTCATGATGCGGGCCACCGCCTCGTGGGCGGTTTGCAGCATGGCGTAGTCATCGCTGTTGACCGGGATGTTGGTGTGGACGTTGCCGTCACCGGCATGCATGTGCAGAGCCACCCACACCCGGCCTTTGAGCACACGCTGGTGAATGGCATTGCATTCGGCCAGCACAGGCCCAAAAGCGGCCCCCGAGAAAATGGTTTGCAGCGGCGTGCGGATCTGGGTTTTCCAGCTGGCACGCAGGCCGTGATCCTGCAACTGCGGAAACAGCGCATCCACATCGGCCAGCCAACCAGCCCAGAGCGTGCGCACCTGCCCCAGCAAAGCCAGGGCCTGCTGCACACGGTCGCCAAGCAGCTCGGCACTGGGAATGTCGTTGGCATCGTCTGTTTTGCCCAGCGGCAAATTGCCCTGCTCAAAAAAAGCTTGCAGTGCATCGCACAGCGCCAGCTTGTTGCGCAGACTCAACTCAATGTTGATGCGCTCGATGCCATCGGTGTACTCGGCCATGCGGGGCAGCGGAATCACCACATCCTCGTTCACCTTGAAGGCGTTGGTGTGCTTGCTGATGGCCGCTGTGCGCTTGCGATCCAGCCAGAATTTTTTGCGGGCCTCGGGGCTGATAGCCACAAAGCCTTCGCCACTGCGGCTGTTGGCAATGCGCACCACCTCGCTGGTAGCACGGGCCACAGCATCGGCATCGTCGCCCACGATGTCGCCCACCAGCACCATCTTGGGCACGCTGGCGGTAGTGATGCGCTTGCTCTTGGTGGCGTAGCCGACCGCCTTCAGGTAGCGGTCGTCCAGATGCTCCAGACCCGCCAGCAGCACGCCGGAGCGTTTGGCCTCGGCAAACATGAAGTCTTTGATTTCGACAATGCTGGGCACAGCATCGCGGGCATTGCCAAAAAACTCCAGACACACCGTGCGGGTGTGTGCAGGCATGCGGTGTACCACCCAGCGGGCGCTGGTAATCAGGCCATCGCAGCCCTCTTTCTGGATGCCAGGCAAGCCGCTGAGGAACTTGTCGGTCACGTCCTTGCCCAGACCTTCTTTGCGGAAGCTGGGGCCAGCGATGTCCAGCCGCTCGGTACGGATGTGGGTTTTGCCGTCGGCCTGAAAATACTTCAGCTCAAAGCTGGCGGTCGCAATGTCGTGAATCTTGCCCAGGTTGTGGTTGAGGCGGGTCACCTCCAGCCATTGCGCATCAGGGGTGACCATGCGCCAGCTGGCCAGGTTGTCCAGTGCGGTGCCCCACAGCACCGCTTTTTTGCCGCCCGCGTTCATGGCGATGTTGCCGCCCACGCAACTGGCCTCGGCACTGGTGGGATCAACGGCAAACACATAGCCCGCGCGCTCGGCAGCATCGGCCACCCGCTGGGTGACCACACCGGCCTCAGTCCACACGGTGGGCACCGGGTGATCGACACCCGGCAGCTCCACGGCCTCGACCTCGGTCATGGCCTCCAGCTTTTCGGTGTTGATGACCGCGCTTTGCCAGGTGAGCGGAATGGCACCGCCGGTATAGCCCGTACCACCTCCACGCGGGATGATGGTCAGCCCAAGCTCGATACAACCCTTGACCAGACGGGCCATTTCAGCCTCGGTGTCCGGTGTGAGCACCACAAACGGGTACTCCACACGCCAATCGGTGGCATCGGTTACATGGCTGACCCGGCTCAGGCCATCGAACTTGATGTTGTCTTTGGCGGTGCATTTGCCCAATGTGCGCACCACCTGTTTGCGCAACCTGGCCATGTCATCAAACTGGCGGGCAAACCGCTCGACGGCATCACCGGCAGCTTTCAGCAACTGGGCCACCAGGACATCGCGCTCGGCATCGTCATCGGGAGTGCGACGCTTTTGCACCTCGGACAAGCGGTGGTGCAAGGCATCGACCAGCTGGCCACGGCGCTTGGGGTTGTCCAGCAGGTCGTCTTGCAAATAGGGGTTGCGCTGCACCACCCAGATATCGCCCATCACTTCATAGAGCATGCGGGCTGAGCGGCCAGTGCGCCGCTCTTGGCGCAGCTGGTTCAGCACCTCCCAGGCGGAGGCACCCAGCAAGCGAATCACAATTTCGCGGTCTGAGAAAGAGGTGTAGTTGTACGGTATTTCTCTGAGCCGGGGCGCTTCAGCTTGCGGCTGCATCAGGAGCTGGGGGGAAATGGGAGCGTTCATGTCTTGGGAGCCTGCCCCGGCCGGTTGACGGGTGCCGTGGAGACCTGGTTTCCGGGGGAGGGTTATGGTAACGCAGTGCAACATACACCCACTCCATCAACGGTATACCTGCTCCGTGACACAAAGCCAGGGAACGGACGAAACGTGTTGCGTTAGGCTGGCTTGCGGGTGCGCCAGGCCGCCACGGCCCCCACAGCCAGCAACAGGACACCGTAAGTTGCCAATTTGCCATCGCGCCCCCACACCAACAGCCCCAGTATCAGCGCATCCAATCCCACAAAAAAATAGACACACCAAGCCACGGAAAGTGAGCGCGGATGGACAACGGCACGTCTCCTCCACCACTCGGCCAAGGTCATGCCAGCCCCCACCACAGCAGCAGGGGCCAAAAAGTTAAGCAGATACACAAGGACAAGCCAGGGGGTCATGACTATAAATTTTATAATCGCGCCCCTATGGCAGTTTGGGCTCTCGGCATCAATCATCACTCTGCCCCGCTGGATCTGCGGGGCCGGTTTGCGTTCGCCATTGACAGGGTGCCAGCCGTGCTGCAAACACTGCGGCAAAACGTGGCCCGCCAGCCGGAGGCCACGCTGCTGTCCACCTGCAACCGCACCGAAATTTACTGCGCCAGTGAGCACAGCATCATTGAACCCACGCTGGAGTGGCTGGCCCATACCGGCGGTGTGTCCACACAGGTGCTGCGCGAGCACAGCTACACCTTGCAAGGCGACCAGGTCGCCCGCCACGCTTTCCGGGTGGCCAGCGGCCTGGACAGCATGGTGCTGGGCGAAGCGCAAATTCTGGGACAACTCAAAGATGCCGTGCGGGCAGCCGAAGAAGCCGGGGCACTGGGCACCGAGCTGCACCAGTTGTTTCAACGCTCTTTTGCCGTGGCCAAGCAAGTGCGCACGGCCACCGAAATTGGTGCCCACTCCATCAGCATGACCGCCGCCGCCGTGCGGCTGGCCGGGCAACTGTTTGAAGACCTGCAAGACATCAAGGTACTGTTTGTGGGTGCGGGCGAAATGATTGAACTGGCAGCCACGCACTTTGCAGCCAAAAACCCCAAAACCATGGCCATCGCCAACCGCACACTGGAGCGCGGCGAGGCTCTGGCCGGTCGCTTTGGTGCCGAGGTCTTGCGTTTGTCCGACATTCCGGCTCGGCTGCATGAATTCGATGCCGTGGTCAGCTGCACAGCCAGCACACTGCCCATCATCGGACTGGGCGCCGTGGAACGTGCCCTGAAAAAGCGCCGCCACCGCCCCATGTTCATGGTGGACTTGGCCGTGCCGCGCGACATCGAGC
>CALMMY010000394.1 GCA_937868695.1 uncultured Comamonadaceae bacterium | reverse complement strand
GAGGTGTTGCTGGCCAGAATGGCACCGGGCTTGCACACGCGGTCCAGCTCTTTGAACACGGCTTCTTTCACGCCGATTTCTTCAAACACAGCTTCAATGACCAAGTCGGCATCGCTCAGGTCGTCGTAGCTCAGGGTGGTGCTCAGCAGGGCCATGCGCTGGTCCAGCTTGTCTTGCTTGAGCTTGCCCTTCTTGACCTGCGCTTCGTAGTTCTTGCGCATCACGCCGGTGCCACGGTCCAGGGCTTCCTGCTTCATTTCCAGCATCTTGACGGGGATACCTGCGTTCAGGAAGTTCATGGCGATGCCACCGCCCATGGTGCCTGCACCGATGATGGCCACCGACTTGATGTCGCGCTTGGGGGTGTCTTCGGGCACGTCGGGGATTTTGCTGGCGGCGCGCTCGGCCACAAACAGGTGGCGCAGCGAGCGGCATTCCGAAGTCCACATCAGGTTGATGAAGATTTCGCGCTCGAAGGCCATGCCGTCTTCAAACCTCTTCTTGGTGGCGGCTTCCACGGCATCCACACACTTGGCTGGCGCGGGGAAGTTTTTGGCCATGCCTTTGACCATGTTGCGGGCAAACTGGAAGTAAGCATCGCCGTCCTTGTGCTTGCAAGGCAGGTTGCGCACCAGGGGGAAGGCCGAGCCGTCAGCCGCGTGTTTGGCGGCCACTTCGCGGGCCAGGGCCAGGGCTTCTTCGGCCAGGGTTTCGGGGCTGGCAGCCAGCTTGTCGAACAATTTTTGGCCGGGCAGCATGGCCAGCATTTCGGCCTTGACGGGCTCGCCGCTGACGATCATGTTCAGCGCGGCTTCCACGCCCAGCACGCGGGGCAGGCGCTGTGTGCCGCCCGCGCCGGGAATCAGGCCCAGCTTCACTTCAGGCAGCGCAATGCTGCAACCGGGGGCCACGATGCGGTAGTGCGCACCCAGCGCCAGCTCCAGCCCGCCGCCCATGGCCACACTGTGTACAGCGGCCACCACGGGCTTGGTGGTGTTTTCCACGGCGCGGATCACGCTCAGCAGGTTGGGCTCCTGGATGGCCTTGGGCGAGCCGAATTCCTTGATGTCGGCCCCGCCCGAAAAGGCTTTGCCCGCGCCGGTCAGCACGATGGCCTTGACTGCCGGGTCGGCCTCGGCCTGCTCCAGCCCCGCCACGATGGCTTGCCGGGTGGCCAGGCCCAGCCCGTTGACGGGCGGGTTGTTCAGGGTGATCACGGCCACGTCGCCGTGGACGGTGTAGTCAGCGCTCATGCGTTGGGTCCTCTTGATTGGAGTGAAAGCGAAGAAAGCGTAAAAACGAACGACCGTGCGAATTTAAACGCCCACCGCGCTTTGTCCAAGCAAATGCGTGTCCCAACAGGGACAAATTCGGGTAAACCCTTGACGTTTTCAGCGGGCAGCGGCGGCAGCGCGTTCGGCTGCGCCCACCAGCGGCCAGGCGGCGGCACACACCGCCAGGGCCAGCGCCAGCAACAGGGCGAATGCGGTTTTCAGGCCCGCGTCCTGAGCCACAAAACCCAGCAGCGGTGGCCCGGCCAGGGCACCGGCGTAGCCCATCATGGCCACCAGCGCCAGCCCGCGCGTGCCCTGGGTGCCCGGCAGGTGGCCCACCGTGCCGTACAGAATGGGCACCACCACAGACATGCCCGCACCCACCAGCGCAAACCCGGCCACTACCCCCCACAGCCACGGGCTGGCCAGTACCACCCCCAGCCCCAGGCTGGCCAGAGCGGCGGCCACCACCATGGTGCGGGCCTTGCCCCAGCGCTGGATGATGGCATCGCCCCCCAGCCGCCCGGCCACCATCGTGCAGGAGAACGCGGCAAACCCCAGCGGAGCCAGCGCCACCGAGGCATGCAGCACATCGGCCAGATAGACCCCACCCCAGTCGCCCACCGCACCCTCAATGACGAACGAGCCCACGATCAGCAGCCCCAGCGACCACACCAGACGCTGGCCGCCAACTAGCGGGCTGGTGTGTTCGGCCACGACACTGGCTGTAACTGCCGTTGCGGTCGTTCTGGTTGCTCCCGTGGCTTGCGCACTGTCGGCCAATGGTGCTGTGCGCTGAGGCCCGCTGGTCGCCGGTGCCAGCAGGCGGCCCCAGGCCACGGCGATGTGGGCCAGCGACAGCATGGCCACCGCCAGCAGGTGCTGCCACGGCTGCCAGCCCAGCGGCGCGGCCAGCACCACCAGCCCGGCACCCACCAGCCCGCCCAGACTAAACAGCGCATGAAAGCGCGACATCAGCGAGCGCCCGGCCAGCTTTTCCACGGCCACGGCCTGGGCGTTCATGCCCACATCCAGCACGCTGCCACTGGCCCCGGCCAGAAACAGACCCAGCATGAAACCGGGCACGCCTGGGGCGGCACCGATGACCGGCAGCGCCAGTGCCCCCACCGTGGCCGAGCCCAGCGTCACCCAGCGGCTGCCCCAGTGCGCCATCATCCAGCGCGTGAGCGGAAACACCACCACCGCCCCCACCCCGGCAGCCAGCAGTGCCGTGCCCAGCTCGTCATGCCCCAGTGCCAGCTGGTTGCGGAACACCGGAATCAGCGCCAGCCACGAGGCATACCCCAGCCCCAGGTTGAAAAACACCAGCCACACGCCCCACTGGGCACGCCGCCAGTCGGGTTGCTGTGGGGAATGGGTACTGGCGAACGGGTGGGGCGCAACGGGCAAGGTCATAGTCCATCGAAAATAAAAAACACTCAATTAAATCAAATTGATTGTTTTAATGAGCTCGCCGGGTTAATTTGCCCCGTTGCACAACGCATGCCCCGCCCGTGTAA
The DNA here is from genome assembly GCA_937868695.1 of uncultured Comamonadaceae bacterium. Lineage (GTDB taxonomy): Bacteria > Pseudomonadota > Gammaproteobacteria > Burkholderiales > Burkholderiaceae_C > UBA2334. The sequence continues at coordinate 195 of CALMMY010000394.1, read as the reverse complement.
GGATTGCGCCCCGGCAGCGACCAAGCCATCAAGCCCCGCACATCCGACCCTCCCCACCGCCACCACCGGCCCCCCTCACCGGCCCACCGCCATGAAACCAACCCGACTCCTGCTGCTGCTGACCCTGACGGGTGCTGTGGTGGCCTTTTTTGTGCTCGACCTGGGCCGCTACTTCAGCCTGGCATTTGTGAAAGA
>CALMMY010000393.1 GCA_937868695.1 uncultured Comamonadaceae bacterium | reverse complement strand
CCCGCGCAACTGCGCCGAGGCCGGCATCAAGGACGTGGGCATCATCGGTGTGGACTCGGGCTGGGAGATGTACGTGGCGGGCAACGGCGGCATCAAGACCGAAGTGGCGCACTTCTTCACCAAGCTCAAAACCGCCGAAGAAGTGCTGGAGTACACCGGGGCCTTCATCGAGCTGTACCGCCAGGAAGGCTGGTACCTGGAGCGCACCGTGCATTACGTCAGCCGCGTGGGTCTGGACTACGTGAAAAAACGCATCCTCGACGACCACGCAGGCCGCAAAGCCCTGTGGGAACAGTTGCAGTTTGCCCTCGACGGCGAGCCCGACCCGTGGTTCGACTTCGATGAGGCCGCCGTGGATACTAGGCAGTTCATTCCACTCACTGTCTGAGGTTCACCATGCTCCGCCGCACTCTGCTTCTTTCCGCCGCCGCCCTGGCCCTGCCCACACGCGCCCAGGTAACCGACCTGAGCGATGCCATCAACAAGGCTGGCCGCCAGCGCATGCTGAGCCAGCGCATGGGCAAAGCCTGGCTGGCCATTGCACAGGGCGTTGAACCCGAATCCGCCAAAAGAGTGCTCGACACCTCGCTGGCCCTGTTCGACCGCCAGCTGGTTGAACTCAAGGCCTACGCCCCCAATGCGGAAATCAGCGACACCTACCTGAAGCTGGAAGCCGCCTGGGGCAGCTACAAAACCGTCCTGGTGGGCAGCCCCCCCGACAGAAGCCGCGCAGCCAGCCTGCTGGCCACCGATGCCCAGGTGCTGGCCCTGGCCCACCAGGGCACGGTGCAGTACGAAGCCGCGCTGGGCAAACCCGCTGGCAAACTGGTCAACATCGCGGGCCGCCAGCGCATGCTCAGCCAGCGCATGGCCAAGTTCTACTTTGCAGCCGCCCTGCCCGTGGATGCCGACAAGGCCAGCGCCGAGATCGGCAAAGCCCGCACCGAATTTCTGACCGCAATGGATGTGCTGCGCAACGCCCCCGAGGCCACGCCAAAAATCAAGGACGAACTGCAACTGGCCGACGGGCAGTGGTTCTTTTTCGATGCGGCGCTGCAACGCCTGCAAGCCGCCAACCGCTCGGCCAAAGCAGGCTCCGATGTGTTTGTCACCAGCGAAAACCTGCTGGGCGTGATGGACAAGGTCACCGGCCTGTACGCCGCCATCAAGACCTGAGCCCCCGCCATTCAGATACAAAATTGTGCTTTTATTCATTATCAAAAAGCACAGCAAGCTATGAAATCAGGAACAACCATGACCACCTGGAAAGCCATCTGCTCCGTTGAAGACATTCCCGCGCTGGGCGCACGCCGCGTGGCCCGCCCCGTGGGGCTGGATGTGGCCGTGTTCAAAAACGCGGCGGGCGAAGTGTTTGCCCTGCTCGACCGCTGCCCGCACAAAGGCGGCCCGCTGAGCCAGGGCATTGTGTTTGGCAACAGCGTGGCCTGCCCGCTGCACAACTGGACCATCGGCCTGTGCAACGGCCAGGCCGCCGCCCCCGACGAGGGCAGCACCCCCGCATTCAGCGTGAAGGTGGACAACGGCCAGGTGTTCCTGAGCGAGCAAGAGCTGGCCAGCGTGGGCACCGACCTCACCCGCCCGGTGGCGGGCCCAGCCCGGCGCACGGGTGCGGGCACGGCCAGCACCTGCGGCGGCCACTGCGCCTGAACACACCCGCCCCGACAAACCCAACCGCCCCCTTGAAGCCCGGAGGAGACAACCCCATGACTGCCCAGACCGCCCAGACCCGCCTCACCCGCTCCACCTGCCCCTACTGCGGCGTGGGGTGCGGCGTGGTCATCGAGTCGGTGGGGCAGCAGATTGTGGGCGTAAAGGGCGACCCGGATCACCCGGCCAACCGGGGCCGCCTGTGTACCAAGGGGGCCACGCTGGCCCAGACTGCCGCCGCCCCCATCCAGCGCCAGACCCGGCTGCTGCAACCGCTGCAACGCCTGCAACGCGGCGGCCCACTCACACCGCTGGGCTGGGATGCCGCACTGGACATGGCCGCCAGCAAGCTCGGGGCCATCGTCTGCGAGCACGGACCGGATGCGCTGGGCATCTACGTCAGCGGCCAGCTGCTGACCGAAGACTATTACGTGTTCAACAAGCTGGCCAAGGGCCTGCTGGGCACCAACAACATCGACACCAACTCCCGCCTGTGCATGAGCAGCGCCGTGGCGGGCTACAAGCTCACCCTGGGGGCCGATGCCCCACCCGGCTGCTATGACGACGTGGACCACGCCCACACCCTGTTCATTGCGGGCAGCAACACCGCCTGGGCGCACCCGGTGCTGTTTCGGCGCATCGAAGATGCCAAGGCCCGCCATCCGGGCCTGAAAATCATCGTGGCCGACCCCCGGCGCACCGACACCGCCACCAGCGCCGACCTGCACCTGATGCTGCAACCGGGCACCGACGTGGCCCTGTTCCACGGCCTGCTGCACATCATGCTGTGGGAAGGCTGGACGGACAACGCCTACATCGCCACCCACACCAGCGGCTTCGATGCCCTCAAAGCCCTGGTGCGGGAGTACACCCCCGACCACGTGGCCAGCGTGTGCGGCCTGCGCAAGGCCGACCTGTTCACCGCCGCCCGCTGGATCGCAGGCATCGCAGAACCCGATGCAGCAGGCACGGGCGGTGAGCGGCTGCCCGACTCCGTGTTCACCGGAGGCGATGGCCGCCCGCGCCGCCCCACCCTCAGCCTGTACTGCCAGGGCCTGAACCAGAGCAGCAGCGGCACGGCCAAGAACGCCGCTCTCATCAACCTGCACCTGGCCACCGGCCAGATCGGCCACCCCGGTGCCGCACCGTTCAGCCTGACCGGCCAGCCCAACGCAATGGGCGGGCGCGAAGTGGGCGGCCTGGCCAATCTGCTCAGCGCCCACCGCGACCTGGCCAACCCCGCCCACCGGGCCGAAGTGGCCG
>CALMMY010000392.1 GCA_937868695.1 uncultured Comamonadaceae bacterium | reverse complement strand
CCACCGGGCGACCGAACAGCGTGGCGGCCTGGGCGTTGGCGCTCACCACGGTGCCGGTGGCATCGTCGGCCACCACCACCGCATCGGCTATCGACTCGAACAGCGCCTCAAAGCGTTGCAGGTTGTCGCGCTGGGCCTGTTCGGCCCGCTGGCGCAGCAGGGTGGAGGTGACCAGGTTGGCCATCAGGCGCAGCCAGGCCAGGTCGTCGTCGCTCCAGGTGCGGGGTGCGCGCACGGCATCCAGCGTCATGAAGCCCAGCAAGGTCTGGTCGGCCAGGAGCGGCATGGCGCACACCGACTGGGTGCCGCTTTGGCGCAGCAGCCGCGAGGGGGTGGCGGCCTCGGGGGGCATGCGGTCGGTGCGGTCAATGCGGATGTGCCCCACGCGCTGAAGCTGCGTGAACCACCATTGCGTGTGCGCGTCCATGTCGCGGCGGTGGATGTCCTCTGCCAGCTTCTGAATGCCCCGGCGGCACCAGCCGTGGGTGCCCGACCACCGCTGCCCCGTGGCATCGATCTGGAACACCAGTGCCCTGTCCACCCCCAGTGCTTCGCCGGTGTGTGCCAGCAAGGTGTTGAGTGCCGGGTCGATCTCGCTGTGCGGGGTGGCCAGCAGTTGCCCGGCCAGCTCGGTGGCCAGTTGCTGGCGGTCGCGCTCCTGCTGAATGCGGCCCACGGCCTGCTCGGCCTGAATGCGGGCATGGCGCTCGTGCATCAGGCTCAGTGCCTGCGCCGAGATTTTGCGGTACATGTCCAGCACCGTCTGGATCAGGGTGGCGGTGGCCCCGCGCATTTCCTCGTTGGCCCACTCGTGGGCCTGGGCCAGCGGCAGGCCCTCTTTCATGGCCTGGGCCGCTTTGGCCATGCGTTTGTCGCTGTCGAGAATGTGGAAGGCCAGCCAGCTGCTGAGGTAGCCGAACAAATCATCCAGCACTTCCTGAAACGGGCGCTGGCCCACTTGCAAATCGGCAATGTGTTCGAAAAACGCCCGGTGGCTCTGCTGGTGGCTGTGCAAATGCGCGTCCTGACCGAAGGCTGCGAGCCACACCGCTTCTTCGGTGCTGAAGTGGTGCTCGGCATAGTCGGCCAGTTCGCCCAGAATCTGGCGTGTCTGCGCTTCGGTCGATCCTTCAATGAACTGCTGTGCCATGCGGTTGAGCAGCGCCACCAGTGTGCGGTGCTGGGCATCCACCACGTCGATGCCGGTTTCAAAGTTGGCATTCCAGGGGAAGATTTCAAACCCGGCCTCGCCAGCGGAGGGGGGTGTGGCGTTGGCGGTGTGGGTGGCAGGCAGTGTCATGACAGTGTGGCAGGGAATGGGCAAACAGACATTCACAGCAGCGGCCCACTTTAGCCAATTCAGCCTGGCGCGGGCAATAATTTCAACCGCAATTGCGGTAAATCAACCGCATGCGGGCAAGCTGCGCGAACATTGGCCACGGTGGGAGGATGGGCCGCGTTCACGGGCCAATGTGGCTGTGCTTCGCATCAAAAGCAAAAAGCAAACGAGAAAGGGACAACGAAGTGCGGGGTGTGATGCTGTTCATGCGGTGGCTGGTCTGGTCGGTGGGCATGGCTTTGTGCTGGGTCGTGCAGGCGCAGCCTTTGGCGGGGCTGCCGCCTCCCCTGCGCCTGTCCGCCGTTCCCTTGGGTGGGGCCGAGGCCACGGTGCGCGAGTTTGAGCCGCTGGCGCGCTACCTGTCGCGCCTGGGTGGGCAGCTTGTGGAGTTTGTCTATCTGGACAGCCACGACAAAGTGCTGGCCGCCTTGCGCGAGGGGGGCATCGAATTGGCTTTTCTGGGGCCGCTGCCTTATGCGGAGCTGGTGGGCACCGGCCCGCAGCAGCTGCCACCCTCCGCCATCCGGCCCCTGGCCCGCTTCAAAGAGGCCGATGGCCAGGGTACTTACCGTTGTGTGCTGACGGCTTTCCCCGATGACAAGGTGGTGCTCAAACAAGCCAGGGGCCTGACGCTGGGCATGGCCAACCGCCTGTCCACCTGCGGCCCGTTGTCGGCCCGTGCGCTGCTGGTGCAGGCGGGTGTGCCCTGGGGCAGCCTGATTCCGCAATACCTGGGCAACCAGGCCGAGGTGGCGCTGGCCGTGGTGGCCGGGCGGGTGAAGCTGGGGGCGATGAAGGAGTCGGTGGCCCGCCAGCATGCCAGCCTGGGCTTGCAGGTGCTGGCCACCACTGCGCCGTTACCCGGTTTTGTGCTGGTGGCCCATGCGCAGCGGGTGGATGCGCTCACGCTGGACAGGCTGGCCCGCCTGCCCCATGCCCCACTGGCTGAATACAGCCAGTGGGGTGCGGGCATCCGCCACGGCCTGCTGCCCGCCGCCGATGCCGATTACGCTGCGGTGCGCGTCTTGCAGGGGGATCTGCATCCATGATCCGTTCGTCCAGGTTGCCCTGGCTGTGGCTGGCCTTGTGGTGTGCCCTGGTGGCCGGGGCGGCGGTGGGTGTGTTCCGGTATGTGCAGGCGGCCTATGGGCGCGAGGCCCATCTGGTGGCCCAGAGCCAGCAGACCGCTCTGGGCGTGGCCTACAGCGCGGCAGCCTCCACCCACCAGGCCGACTTGGCCACGCATTTGCGGGTGGAGGTGCTCACCCCGGCGGTGCTCGATCTGTGGGCCACGGTTGCCGACACGGCCCCCGCTGAGTTGCCGCTGTGGCGGGGTCGCCTGTACCGGCTGATGGCGCAACCCTACCAGCGGTTGCAGGCCAACGGCTTGCGCCAGGTGCATTTTCACTGGCCCGATGGCCGCTCGTGGTTGCGCATGTTCAGCCCCGATGTGTCCGGCGATCCGCTGTTTGGCATCCGCCCGTCGGTGCGGCTGGCCAACACCCGCTATGTGCCGGTGCATGGTTTTGAGGGCGGGCGGGTGTTGCCTGCATTCAGGCATGTGTACCCCGTGTGGCACCGGGGTCGGCACCTGGGCAGTGTGGAGCTGTCCATGCCTTTTGAGCAACTGCACCTTGAAATGGCGCACCTGCTGCCCGGTGCCGACATCCAGCTGATGCTGGACAGGCGCATCACCGCCGACATGGTGGCCCCGCAGTTCAGGTCGCACTTTGTGCCCTCCGGCCTGTCTGACCGCTATGTGCGCGAAAACCCCAGCATCTCCAAGGTGACGCGCCAGTTCATGGCCTCGGCCCAGGCCACCGAAATCAGCCGTTGGCTGGCCACGTCCGGGGCTTTGCAGGCTGGCTTGGCCAGCCAGGCATCGTTTGCCCTTCCGGTGCTGCACCAGGGGGCGGGCACGGTGGCCAGCTTCCATGCCATCAGCGATGTGGAGGGCCGCCACGCTGGCTATGTGGTGGCCTACACGCCCATGCCGCAGCTGGTGGACATGTGGCGGGCCAAGCGTGCGCAGGCCTGGACAGCCGCCGCCGCCGTGCTGGCGCTGGGCCTGGCCGTGCTGTTGCTGGCTGTTCAAAGCCAGCGCCTGCAACGCGAAAAACAGCGCCTGAGCCTGATCACCGACCAGATGGCCGATGGCCTGTATGTGATGGATGCCGCTGGCCGTGCGCTGTATGTCAACCAGGCCGCCTGCCGCGCTCTGGGCTACACCGAAGACGAGTTGCGCGGGCAGGAGATCCACTCCCTCATCCACCAGCATGGCCACAACGGCCAGTTGCCGCTGCAAGACTGCCCGGTGTACAAAACCACCATCCACGGGGATGTGTTTGCGGGTGAAGAACTGTTCCGCCGCAAAGACGGCACCGTGTTCGAGGCCGATCTGCGCAGCATGCCCTTGAGCCACGATGCGCTGAACGCACCCGCCTCGGTGTCGCTGTTCAGGGATGTGTCGGCACGCAAACAGGCCGAGGCCCGGCTGCGCCAGGCGGCCAGCGTGTTCGAGCATGTGCATGAGGGCATCTGCGTCACCGATGCCCAGGGCAATGTGGTGGAGATGAACGCCGCCCACGCCCGCATCACCGGCTACGGGCGCGATGAGGTGCTGGGCCGCAACCCGCGCCTGTTCTCCAGTGGCCGCCATCCGCGCAGCTTTTACCAGGCCATGTGGGAAACGGTGGCCAGCCAGGGCCACTGGCGCGGCGAAATCTGGAACCGGCACAAGGCTGGTCACGAGTACGCCGCGTTGCTCACGGTATCGGCCATCCGGGCCAGCGACGGCAGCGTGTCGAGCTACGTGGGCATTCTGGCCGACATCACCGCCCTGAAGCTGCACGAGGCCGAGCTGGAGCGCATTGCGCTGTACGACGCACTCACCGGCGCACCCAACCGCCGCCTGCTGGAAACCCGGCTGGACGATGCGCTGGTTCGCGCCCACCGCCACCACACGCGGCTGGCCCTGGCCTACCTCGACCTGGATGGCTTCAAGGCCGTCAACGACGAGCATGGCCACGACGCAGGCGACCGCCTGTTGATTGAAATGACCCGCCGCCTGGGTGCCTGCCTGCGTCAGACCGACACCCTGGCCCGCCTTGGCGGCGATGAGTTTGTGCTGCTGCTGGTTGATCTGGGGGCCGACGACGAGTGGCGCACCGTGATGCAGCGCGTGCTGGCCACCGTGGCTGAGCCGGTGGTGGACGGCGCACAGCAGTACCGTGTGTCGTGCAGCCTGGGCGTGACCCTCTACCCCGACGACAACGTGGGCCCCGATGCCCTGATGCGCCACGCCGACCAGGCCATGTACCAGGCCAAACAGGCGGGCAAAAACCGCTGTGTGCTGTTCACGCCACCCGGCGCAGCATGTCCGTGATGACCGTCTTGCGCACGCCGCGCAACAGGTAGGCTTCGGCTCCCCGTGTGGCCCGAA
>CALMMY010000391.1 GCA_937868695.1 uncultured Comamonadaceae bacterium | reverse complement strand
GAGAAACAGCTCGTCACCACAAAAGCCAGGCAAGAAACGGCATGCCACCACACACACCTGGTCAAAATGAGAATCGCAGGGCACATGCGCCGTGCGTCAACCACCTTCAAAAGGCAGAGCAAAAAAAGTGAGCGCCTTAATCTTTTTCAAAAAAGCACTTTGTCACTTTTCAGTCCTCAAGAAATACCTGAAAAACTGAAAAAATGCCCCGCACATGACCCTGATAGCCTCCGAAGGGCCTTGGGGCAGGCCCAGCAGAGGCATTTTTCAGAAAATTCGGCGGCTTTCAAGCATCAAAAACAGACTTTGTGCAATATCAAATTGCACAAGCAGCTATTGTTTTTTGCTATCACTTTTTGGACGCAGCCACCTTGCGGGCGGCCTTTTTGGCTGCCGGGGCTTTGGCGGGTACGGTGGCCGCGCCATCACCAGCTGCGGCGGCTGCGGCTCCGGCGGTTTTGCGCGGGGGAAACTTGCTGGTGCGGGGCTCGAACTCGAAGACCACCTTGTTTTCCTTGGCATCCCAGGCCAGGAAGGCCTTGAACGCGCGGCGGGTGCGCATGGACACGAACTTGTCCAGCAAATCGGTCTTGCCCGTGGCCAGCAGCTTGGCCATCTGCTCGGGCTCCACCGTCTGTTGCAGGATGACCTTGCCGCTCTTGAAATCGCAGCTGGGTGTGGGCTGGGCGGCGGTGGGCACCGACTTTTCGCACACATAGTTGGCACCGTGCTCGCGCACGCCAGCGCCGCACTTGGGGCAGGCACCCAGCGCTTCGGCGGCACCGAACTCGACCAGCTCGCCGGTTTCTTCGGCGTTCTTGTCGTCGCCAAAATCGAATTCCAGCTTCCAGTTGTTGTCTTCCTCGCTGAACTTCAGGTTCATCTCGGCCACGAAGGGCCAGCCGGCCTTGGAGCGGAAGCCGTCCAGCGGGCCAATGTGGCGGTCGCGCAGGAAGGCTTCGGCCTCTGCCGTTTCAAAGGTGCGCCCGGCAGGCGATTTGCCGAACGAGAAGCCGCAGCCGTCGGAGTGGCCATCGGCCCCGGTGCAGGCGAAGCGGCGGTAGTTCTCCTTGACCACGCCACCGCAGTTGGGGCAGGGGCTGGACAGGGTGGCGTAGTTGCCGGGGATGGTGTCGCGGTCGTATTCCTTGGCTTTTTGCACCATGCGCTGGGTCATGTCGGCAATGTCGCGCATGAAGGATTCGCGGCTGAGCTGGCCGCGCTCCATCTGGGCCAGCTTGTATTCCCAGTCGCCGGTCAGCTCGGGGCGGGAGAGTTCTTCCACCGCCAGCCCGCGCAGCAGAGTCATGAGCTGGAAGGCTTTGGCGGTAGGGATGAGCTCGCGGCCATCGCGCAGCATGTATTTTTCGGCAATCAGCCCTTCGATGATGCTGGAGCGGGTGGCAGGGGTGCCCAGGCCTTTTTCCTGCATGGCTTCTCGCAGCTCGTCGTCTTCAACCAGCTTGCCCGCCCCTTCCATCGCACCCAGCAGCGTGGCTTCGTTGTAGCGGGCCGGTGGCTTGGTCTTGAGGGCCTTGGGATCGGCGGCGGTGTTGCGCACGGTTTCGCCGGGTTGCACGGGCACCAGGTTCTGGCCCTTGTCGCCTTCTTTGGCATCGGCCACGTCTTCGGCGGCTTCCTTGCCGTACACGGCCATCCAGCCGGGCCTGACCAGCACCTTGCCTTCGGTCTTGAACGCCACTTCGCCCCGCGCCAGCACATCGGCGGGCAAGGCGGCGCGCGCCGGACTGGCAGCAGGCACAGTCACGGTGGTGATGCGGGTGGTGACGGTGAACTCGGCGGCGGGGAAGAACACCGCCAGGAAGCGGCGCACCACCAGGTCGTACAGCTTTTGCTCGGCCTCGGACAGGCCGCTGGGTGCTTGCAGCGTGGGGATGATGGCAAAGTGGTCGCTGACCTTGGCGTTGTCGAACACGCGCTTGGTGGGCTTGATGTAGCCGTTGGCCAGCGCCGTTTGGGCGTGCGGGGCCAGGTGGGCCATGCCGCTGTGGGCAATCATTTCGAAGGTCTGGCGCACGGTGGGCAGGTAGTCTTCGGGCAGGGCGCGGCTGTCGGTACGGGGGTAGGTCAGGGCCTTGTGCTTTTCGTACAGGCTCTGGGCCAGCGCCAGTGTGGTTTTGGCGCTGAAGCCGAAGCGGCCATTGGCCTCGCGTTGCAGGCTGGTCAGGTCGTACAGCAGGCCGCTGGCCTGGGTGGTGGGCTTGCTTTCCTCGCTCACGCGGGCGGGCTGGGCGCGGGCGGCATCGGCCAGGGCTTTGGCCTGGGCCTGCGTCCACACACGGTCGGCCCGCTGCTCGGGGTCAGCAGCATCGCCTGCGGGCTTTTTGAAGGCGGGGTTGAACCACCTGGCGGGGTACTCGCCCGCCTGGGCCTGGAAGCTGGCATGCACCTCCCAGTAGTTGCGGCTGACGAACTGGCGGATTTTTTCTTCGCGCTCCACCACCACGGCCAGTGTGGGGGTCTGCACACGGCCCACGGTGGTGAGGAAGAAGCCGCCATCGCGGCTGTTGAAGGCCGTCATGGCGCGGGTGCCGTTGATGCCCACCATCCAGTCGGCCTCGGAGCGGCTGCGGGCGGCATCGGCCAGCGGGCGCATCTGGGCATCGGAGCGCAGGTGGTTGAAGCCGTCGCGGATGGCCTGCGGGGTCATGGATTGCAGCCACAGCCGCTGCACGGGCTTGCCCAGCGGCTTTTTGCCCCCGGCGTACTGCTCGATCAGGCGAAAGATCAGCTCCCCCTCGCGGCCCGCGTCACAGGCGTTGATGATGTCGGTCACGTCCTTGCGCTTGGCCTGTTTGACCACCGCTGCCAGCCGCGACTTGGTCTTGTCGATGGGCCTCAGCTCGAAGTACGGCGGCAGCACCGGCAGGTGGGCAAAACTCCACTTGCCCCGCTTGACATCGAACTCTTCGGGCGCAGCGATTTCAACCAGATGGCCCACGGCAGACGTGACCACGTAGCGGTCGTTCTCGAAATGGTCCTCATGCTTCTCGAACTTGCCCGACACGGGTGTGAGCGAACGAACAATGTCTTGAGCCACCGAAGGCTTCTCGGCAATCACCAGGGTTTTCATGAATCTACAATCCGGCTTCTCTCGCGCACGCAGGCGCGCTTGTGGGTATGCGCAGGTGCGCACATGCATGACCAAACCTTACCAAAAAATGCGCCCCATCCCGCCAAACCTCCCCGGCTCCGCCCCTCTGGCCCCCCGGCAGCCCGCCCGCCGCATCCAGGTGCGCCGCTCCGGCGTGCATGGCAAGGGGGTGTTTGCGGCCCGCGCCCTGTCTGCGGGCGAGCGGTTGATTGAATACCTGGGTGAGGTCATCACCTGGGACGAGGCCCTGCGCCGCCACCCGCACGACCCCGACAACCCACACCACACGTTCTACTTCCACATCAGCGACGAACAGGTGATTGACGGCGGGGTACAGGGCAACAGCGCACGCTGGATCAACCACAGCTGCGAGCCCAACTGCGAGGCCACCCAGGAGGGCGAGCGGGTGTTCATCCACGCCCTGCGCGACATTGCAGCGGGCGAAGAGCTGTATTACGACTATGGTCTGGTGATCGACGAGCCCATCACTCCCCAGCTGAGGGCCGATTACCCTTGCTGGTGCGGGCACGCCACTTGCCGGGGCACACTGCTGGCACAGGCCCCTTCCCCGGAACACCCATGACCCCACCCAACGCACCGGCCACACACCCGGCCACGGCCCGTCCACCGGCAGGCCAGCCCCTGGCGGTCCTGAACGCAGCCGCCGAGCAGCTCTGGCTGCAGCTGAATGCCATTCTGGAGGCCCACCAGTCCGGCGATGATCTGGCAGGCAGGCAGCGCAACGGCATCAGCATCGAGGTGCTGGCCAGCATCGACTCCACCAACACCGAGCTGATGCGCCGCGCCCGCGCCGGCCAGTGCGACCCCGTGCTGCTGCTGGCGACCGAGCAGACCGCAGGCCGTGGCCGCATGGGCAAAACCTGGCTCAGCGAGCCGGGGGCCTGCCTGATGTTCTCGCTGGGCCTGCCCATGCAGCCTGCCCACTGGGCGGGCCTGTCGCTGGCGGTGGGCGTGAGTCTGGCCGACACACTGGCCAGCACCCTGCCCGCCGCCATCGCCCCCCGGCTGCAGCTCAAATGGCCCAACGACCTGTGGCTGTGCGGGGCCAAGCTGGCTGGCATCCTGGTGGAAACGGCACATGTGGGCACCCGCCCCTATGTGGTGGTGGGAGTGGGCATCAACATCACCCCGCCACCACCCGAAGCACTGGCCAGGCTGACTGCGCAAGCCTCATCGGCCACCGCAGGCTCCCCCGCCACCCCGGCCATGGCCGCCACACCCCCCACCGGGCTGGCGGCACACGCCCCCGAGCTGGATGCGGCACAGGTCTGGCAACACGTGGCTCCGGCCCTGCTGGGCGACTTGCTGGCCTTCGAGGCGCTGGGTTTTTCCGCCTTTGCACAGCGCTTTGCCCGCCGCGATGCCCTGCACGGCCTGCCATTGCGCCTGTCGGACGGCACCGAGGGCACGGGCTGCGGTGTGGATGACGACGGTGCCCTGCTGCTGCTCACCGCACAGGGCATGCGCAGCGTCCACAGCAACGAAGTGAGCGTGCGCCCACAAGGAGACCGTTCATGCTGAGACTGCTGATTCTGCTGCTGTTGCTGGCCAATGCCACCTATCTGGCCTGGAGCCAGCATTGGCTGGCCGATCTGGGGGCCTGGGCCGCCCCCGCCCGCCAACATGAACCTGCCCGCGCGGCGCAGCAGATCAAGCCCGAACTGGTGACCCTGCTCGACAGCGCCCCCCCACCCGCACCACCCACACCGGCCACCCCTGACAAGGCCGCCCCCACCCCGAGTCTGGCTGCCGCCACCCAAGAGCCCGCTGCACCGGAACCCACCGCAGCAGCAGCGGCACCCGCACCAGCGGCTGCACCCGCAACGGCCCCCAGCGAAGAGCCGGCCACACCACCGGCCCCTGCCACCCCGCCCACACCACCACCCGCGCCACCTGAACCCGCCGCCCCCGTGGTGGCCGTGGCCACCGCCAATGCAACCACCCGGTGCATGCAGGCAGGCCCGTTTGACGACGATCAATCCACCGTGCTCAGCGCCACACTGGGCAGAGCCCTGCCCAAAGACAGCTGGGAAATGGAGACCAGCGTGCAGCGTGGCCGCTGGATCGTTTACAGCGGCAAACTGGCCGACAACGATGCCCTGGAGGCACGCAAGGCTGAGCTGAAGCAAATGAAGGTGGCCTTTCGGGAGGTCAACAGCAAAGAGCTGCAACCTGGCCTGGTGCTGGGCACCTTTTCAGCAGAAGCCTCGGCGCAGCAAGGGCTGAAAGACGTGGCCCGTGCGGGTGTCAAAGGAGCCAAGGTGCTGGAAGTGCGGCCCGATGTGTCGTCTCACCGGTTGCGCCTGCCCAAAGCCACCGAAGCCCAACTGAGCGCCGCCGCCCAAGCCATCGCCAAAGCCACTGGCGCATCGACCGCCGACAACGCGCTGCAACCTTGCCGCTGAAGCGGCGCAAGCCAGGGCCTCACGGGGGGCGCTGCCTGGCCCGGCGCTGACTCCAGGCCACGGCGGCCAGCCACAGCCACAGGGCCGCACCCCAGCCCATGCCCAACGCCCCGCCACCCCCACCCTGGGTATCGGTGGCTGGGGTGGATGCGGTGGGCAGTGTCACCACTGACAGGCTGGGCAACGGAGCCACCACCGTGCTGCCCGGTACATGGGTGGCTGCCGCAGCCAAGGCCCGGCCAGCATCCAGCAGACCCGCGCCGCACGCGGAAGTGGTGCAGTTGCACTCGCCTTGGGTGGCCAATGCAGGCTGGCAAGTGGGCAAGACCGGGTTCACCGTGTGGGGCCGCACACTGGCACGCAGCAGGGCAGCCAGATCGTCACGGGTGAGAGCAGGCTGTGTGCTCAGCATCAGGCCCGCCACCCCGGCCACCAGCGGAGTGGCAAAACTGCTGCCCGCCAGGTTGGCGTAGGTGGGGGACTCCGGCCCCTTCAGGCCGGTGTTGCGGGTGGTGAGCAAGCCGGAGTCGGGCTCCGCTGCCACGGCCGATCCCCCAGGAGCCGCCAGGGCCACCTGCGGGCCGTAATTGGCATATGCAGCCTTGGTGCCATTGCCACGCACAGCCGCCACCGCAAACGCACCCGCACAGTCGGCAGGCCGTGTGAGCGGAGTGGCCTCATTGCCCGCAGCCACCACCAGCAACGCCCCGGCAGTGGTCACATCGCTGACTGTGGTCTGGTAAGCGCCGCCACACACCCCGCTGCCGCCGTAGCTCAGATTGATGACACGCGCCGGATTGGGGTTGGCGGGTACGCCCGCCACCGGCAAACCGGCTGCCCAGCGCACACCGTCCAGCAAATCACTGAGCACCGCCCCGCATTTGCCCGCCACCCGCACCGGCAGCACCTTGGCACCCCAGTGGATGCCCGCCACACCCAGCCCGTTGTTGCTGGCAGCTGCAATCAGCCCGGCAATGGCCGTGCCGTGCCAGGAGCTGTTCTCCACATCGCAGCCACTGTATGCCGCTGTGCGGCTTTCAGCCAAGGTGACCCAGTCGCCGGGATCGCTGGCATCGGCATCGCGGCCATCGCCGTCGTTGGCATAGTCCAGCTCGCTCACAAAGTCGTGACCAGGCCACAGCTTGCCCGCCAGATCGGGGTGGTCAAAGCGCACGCCGCCGTCCACCACCGCCACCGTCACGGGCACATTGGCTCCGGTGGTGCGGGCCCAGGCCGCAGGCATGTCAATGGCCGACAGGAAAGACAGGCTGGGAGTCTGCACATGCCATTGACGGGCAAACTCCGGGTCATTGGGCTGTGCCGTGGTGGCCTGGGCGGGTTTCAGACGCGCATTGGGCTCCACACTCAGCACATCGGGATGCAGGCGCAGGCGGCGCATGGCGGCATCCAGTGCCTGGGCATCGGGAATGTCCATGTCCAGTCTCAGCCCCGATCCGGCTGAGCCCACGGCCTTCACCGCCACACCAGCCGAGGCCGCCAGATCGCGCACATGGGCCGCCCGGCGCTCATGCCCGCGCTGCCACACAGCCTGTGCACGTTCGCGCACGGCCTGCGGCGTTTCCAGGCGCACCACAGGCATCGCCGCTTCGGTATCGGCCAGCTCGGCCACCCCCGGTCGCAGCTGAACCAGCAGCCCCTGAGCCAGGGGGGCGGCGGACACGCTCAGGGGCACGGCCAGCCCCAAGCTCAGGCACAGTCCACGCCACAGCGTGGTTTCTGAGCCATGCACATGACCCATGCGCAACCCCGCCATGCGGGAGGTGGAAAAGAAAAAACGGTTCATGCTGCTTTGTAGCATGAACCGTTTTGGTCAAACCGTACCAGCTACCGAGGCAGCCAGCACAGCCGTGTGCAGGAGCGCGCCGAACTCAGCCAGCGACCACGCGAGCCATCTCCAGGCACTTGTTGGAGTAGCCCCACTCGTTGTCGTACC
>CALMMY010000390.1 GCA_937868695.1 uncultured Comamonadaceae bacterium | reverse complement strand
AGCCCAGCGCCAGCAGGGCCTGGCCGATGTCGTGCAGGTTGTCGGTGCTGGCCAGGGTCTGCACGCTGCTCATGTCGGCACCGAGCTTGCCCTTGAGTTCGAGCAACAGGCGCTCAGCGGTTTTTTTGCCGATGCCCGGCACCTTGACCAAGCGAGCCACCTCTTGGCTGGTGATGGCCTGCGCCAGATCGGTCACGCTCAGGCCACTGAGTACAGCCAGTGCCAAGCGTGGCCCCACATTGGTGACCTTGATCAGCTCACGGAAAGCCGACCGCTCCTGCGCGGTGGTAAATCCATACAGGAGATGAGCATCCTCACGCACCACGAAATGGATCAATAAGGTGACGGCCTGGCCGGTCTCGGGCAGGTTGTAGAAAGTGCTCATGGGCACGTCCACCTCGTAGCCCACGCCGTGGCAGTCCACCAGCACCTGGGGCGGGTTCTTTTCGGCCAGCAGGCCGTGCAATCTTCCAATCATTTCTGGCCTTGTCGCTCGGGAGAGTTGAACAGTTTGCTATTTTTCAGCATGCATCAAAGCCAGTTAGGGCTGAACCAGCCCACGGCGGGCGGCTTCGAGCGCAGCTTCGGCGCGGGACGACACGTTGAGCTTGCGGTACACCTGCTTGATGTAGTCGCCCACGGTGTGGCGCGACAGGCCGAACTGCTGGGCAATTTCGGGCAGGGTGTAGCCCTTGGCCACGCGCTGCAACACCTCGGTTTCACGCTCGGAGAGGTGAACCTCGACCTCCATCTGGCGCAGCAACACATCGCGCCGCTGGCTTCCACCCGCAAAGTGCGCCAACACCCGACGGGCAATGGGTGGAGACAGCGGCGGTTCACCATCGATCATGCGCAGCAGCTGCGCCACCAGCACCTCGGGTGGCTGGTCTTTCAGCAGGTAGCCGAAAGCCCCGGCTTGCAGGGCCGGAAACAGGTGGGCATCGTCGTCGTAAATGGTGACCACCACCGGCAGAGCCTGCGGCTGGTGGTGGCGCAGAGCGCCCACCACATCCACGCCCGAACCATCGGGCAGGCCCAGATCGACCAGGGCCAGATCGAACGACCGCTCGGCCACACAGCGCAGGGCCTCGTCGCGGCGGCCGGCCAGGCTGACTTCGACCAGGGGAAAGGCGGTCCTGAGCACGGACACCAGCCATTCCCGGACCTGTGGCAAATCTTCAACAATGAGTGCGTGCTGCATGGGCAGGGATGGTAGCGGAACACCTGCGGTCAGCAGCCGTCCCCGTCGGCCTGGCCGCGCGGTGGTTCTGCCGGTCCGCCCAGCGGCACCTGCACCCACACCCTGGCTCCGCCCAGCGGTGACGTGTCGAAACGGTGCTGGCCGCCCAGCTTGCGGGCGCGGCGCTCCATGCCCGCCACGCCCAGGCCCGTGCCCTGGCTCAGGGGGCCGGGGCCACCGGCCATGCCGTTGGCGGGCCATCCCCGGCCATCGTCTTCCACCGACAGGCTGACCTGATCGGCCAGGGCCTGGATGCGCACCGTACAACGGCCTGCGCCGCTGTGCCGGATGACGTTGGTCAGCGCCTCGCGCAGCAGGCGCGACAGTTGCAGCTGCACGCGCGGCGACCAGACGCAGCCCGTGGGCGGATCGTTGGCCTCCCATTGCACATTCAGACCGGCGGCTTGCAGGCGCGACACGCCTTCGGCCCGCCAGTCGGCCAGCACGTCTTCGGCGGCCACCGGCTGGCCCGCCATGCCTTTGACGCTCTGGCGCATGTCGTGCAGGGCTTCGCGGGCCAGGTGGGCGGCGGGGGTCTGCCCGCCCATCTGAACCAGCGTCATCAGCTTGGCCCCCAGGTCGTCGTGCAGGTCGGCGGCAATGCGCTGGCGCTCCTGGTCCACGGCGTGCTGGGTCAGATGCTGCTGGTGCAGGCCGTGGTCCAGCAGTTGCCACAGTTGCTCGGCCACCTGCACATGGTCGGGAGTGAACAGCTGGTGCCCTCCCCTGGCCAGGGTGAGCTGCCACAGTCCCTGGCCGCCCACATCGGGTACCCGCAGCTGGCGGCCCATGTCGGCAATGCGCACACCCTGGGACGGTGTGGCGGGATCATGGCCACCGGTGTGTGGCCCATCATCTGCCGGGGCCTGAGCCAGGCGCTCCATGCGTTCGGGCTCGAACACCCGGTTCAGCAAAGCCTGCCAGGCCAGCCGGGCGGCCTGCTCACCGGCCAGACCGGCGTTGACCGCGCCAATCAGATCGGGCATGTAGGCGCTGAGGCGGGGCTGGGCAGCCACCTGCAAACGGGCCAGCAGCCACTGGCGCAGCGGGAAATACAGCCAGCCGATAGCCAGCAGCGACAGCGTGATGGCCGCACCGGCATCCACATTCAGCAGGGCCACCAGACCGAGGTCGGTCAGCACCACCAGCGTGCCGCCCAGATACCACAGGCACAGCGGCACCCACCAGCGCTCCAGCTCGAACAGGTTGGCCCGACCCACCGAAAACATCAGCCCCACATACAGCAGCGGCACCGATACCCAGCGGTAGCTGTTGCTGACCACCTGCATGTCATACACCAGAGAAACAGAAAAGGCCACCATCACCACACTGAAACTGACCAGGGCCGAGGCGGCCATCCAGCGCGCTGCGGCCCGGTGAACCGGATCGTGCCGGTGCATCAGGCTCTGGGCCACGGCCAGGCCGATGAACACGGCGCTGGCCACCACCAGCCAGAGCTTGTAGCGCATCTCCAGGTGATCAGGCCATTGCAGGACGTTGAGCACCAGCAGCACCGCCAGCCAGCCACCGCTGGCCCGCATCCAGAAGCGGGCGTGCCGCATAGGCGTGGGGTAGTGCAGCAGCAGCATCACAAATGCCCACACCGCCACCAGCGAGGTGCAGCGCACAAACACCTGCCCGGCCTCGGCAAACCAGGGGGCCAGCAGGCCCAGCCGCCCCGTCACCACCGACACCTCGGCCAGGCTGAGCAGGGCCATCACGCTGGCCAGCCCCAGAAACCGCGCCCCCATGCTTTGCCAGCGCCAGGCCACCACGGCCATGCCCACCACAAAGGGCACCATGCCACAAGCCAACGGCACCCAGAACAGCCAGCCCAGCTGGTCCCAGTCGCGGTCGCGCACACTGCGCTGCACCCAGGTGCCATCTGCCAGCTGAACCTCCACCGGCAAGCCCGCCTGGCGTGCGCCGTCCAGCAGCGCCCAGACCTGGTTTTGCAGCTCGAAGAAGCGCTCCAGGTCTTCCTGCCGCCTGAGCATGGAAGGCGCTTCCACCGCCCACAGGCTGTCCAAGGCAACGCTGCTGGCTTGCGGCGGCTGCTCGCCCGCAGGCACCACCGCACGCACCGCCAGCAGCCGGGCCTCGGCCTGCTCGCGGCTGGCGATCTTGACGGCGCGTTGCGGGCTGTAGGCCAGCACACCCTCGCCCTGCGGATCGGGCACAAACCGCCAGCCCAGACTGGGCTCCTGCAAAGCCACCCACACAGGCAGCAGAGTCCACAACAGCAGCCAGACCAGCCCGGCCAGCACCATCGCGCGGTAGCGCGCGGCATCCATCGTCCCAGCCTGTTCTTCCGTGAACCGTGTCATCTGCGTCATCCGCCCACCTCCGTCATTGCACGCAAAGGAATCTGTACCCACACCTTCAGCCCGCCCATGCCTCCGGTCTCAAAGCCGTGTCGGCCACCCAGCTTGCGGGCGCGGCGCTCGATGTTGGCCAGACCCTGTCCTTGGGTAACAGGTCGTGCCGACAACGCAGAGGCCAGCCCGGTGCCGTCATCTTCCACGGACAGCAGCAACTCCGTGGCCGTCAAGGCCACCGTCACCCGGCAGCGACGGGCACCACTGTGGTGGATGATGTTGCTGACGGCCTCACGCAGCACACGGGTGAGTTGCATGTGGGTGCGGGCCGACAGCATGCAGCCCTGCGGTGCCGATTCAGACGACCAGTCTGCAGCCCCATCGGCCCGCCATTCAGCAGCCACACCGGCATCGCCCAGGCGCTGCACGGTTTCGGCCCGCCAGTCGGCCAGCACTTCGGCCAGCGGAGCCTCGCCACTGGTCAGGCCGCGCACGCTCAGGCGCATGTCGTCGAGCGCCTGGCGGGCCAGACGCGACAGACGCTGCGGATCGGCATCGGGCTGCTGGGCGCACTGCGCAATGGTCAGCAACTTGGCCCCCAGGTCGTCGTGCAGGTCGGCGGCAATGCGCTGGCGCTCGGCCTGGGCACCCCTGGCCGCAGCCTGTCCGGCCTCCAGGCCACGGCGGATCAGGGCCACGATCTGCTGGCAACGCCGCACATCCTGCGGGCTGAACAGGCGCGTGCCCCGCATGGGCAAACCCAGCTCCAGTGCAGGCAGCGCACCCACGCCCGGCACCCTCAGCCGCTGGCCCTGGGCACGCACCTCCACCTGCCCGCAAGCGGCCAGCACGGCCACAGACTGGGGCTGGAACTGCAACTCCCACAGCCGCCGCCAGCGCAGCGACATGGCCCGCGACGGTGCATGGCTTTCGGTGGCCAGCACCACCACATCGGGCAGCACATCAGCCAGCTGAGGCAGGGCCGAGTCGGACAGCCGCCGCCATAGCCACTGGCGCAGCGGAAAGTAGATCCAGCCCGCCAGCGCCAGCGCCACCGTCAGCGCATGCCGCCCGGTCAGGGGCAGGGCCAGCAGCAAGGCCACGTCGAGCACGATGACCAGCACCCCACCCAGAAACCACAGCCAGGCACGCGGCCACCAGGCCTCCAGCTCAAACAGGCGCAGCCGGGTCACCAGCGGCACAAAGCCCACAAAAATGAGCGAGAACACCACCATGCCGTAGGCAATGGGCAGCGGGCTGAACACATCGACCACGGCATACACCGAAGCCACAAACGGCACCGCCAGCGTCAGCATCAGCAGCAGCCCCAGCCATTTGATCTGTGCACGGTGCAGCGGCTGCCCACGGCTGCGCCGCCACTGGGCCAGGTACAGCCCCAGCAGCAGCACGGCCAGCGCCAGATTGGGCAACCGAAACCCCACGGAAATGGTGTCCACCCACTCCAGCACATCCACCAGCATGAACACCGCGCTCCACAGCGCCATGCCAGCCAGCAGGCGCGAGCGGGTCAGCCAACGGCCATCCAGCGCCACCGGAAAGCGCCACAGCAGCATGCACAGGCCCATCAGGTACAGGTAGGCGGCGGCGTGCGTCCACCAGTGCAGCCACTGGAAGCTGACGGCCTCCTGCGTCAGCAGCCGCGAGCTGGTGCCCGCCACCACCACCATCCAGTAGCCATAGGCCAGGCTGGCCAGCGCATACCAGTTGGCCGCCCCATCGACCGCCCGGTACACCCACACCGCCAGCCCCACCGACAGCGCCAGCAGCGCCGCGCACCAGGGCACCCAAAAGCGCGGCCCCAGCTCGGTCAGCGTCTTGCTGTGTACCGTAGCGGGCGTGATGCCACCCGCATGCTCCACGCTCAGGCTGACACCGCCCGCGCGGGCCTGCGCCAGCCAGGTCCACAGAACCACATGCTGCTCGTAGAAAAACCGCTGGTCGCGGTAGTACAGCGTCAGCCCGCCGGTTTCGGCCATCAGCGCGGCAGGCAGCGCCAGCCGCTGCACCGTGCCATCCGGGGTGGTGGCACGCAGAGCCGTCACGCCAGCCAGCGGCGGGGCCGAGCCCAACGAGGCCACCGCCGCCACACCTTCCTGGGCCGACCAGACAAAGCGGTAGCCCGTGGACGGCTCGGCCAGCGCCCGCCACAGACCCAGCCCACCCACCAGCAGCAGCACCACCACCGCCACGCACAGGCGCAGACGCACCGCAACCAGGCCCCCGAGCGGTGCGGGGGTGCCTGCGACAATGGACGCATCGTCCGAACGGGAATTCTCAAACCACT
>CALMMY010000389.1 GCA_937868695.1 uncultured Comamonadaceae bacterium | reverse complement strand
CGCACATCGTGGTGGTGATCGACGAACTGGCCGACCTGATGATGGTGGTGGGCAAAAAAATTGAAGAGCTGATTGCCCGCCTGGCCCAGAAGGCACGCGCGGCTGGCATTCACCTGATTCTGGCCACCCAGCGCCCGAGTGTGGACGTGATCACCGGCCTCATCAAGGCCAACATTCCCACCCGTCTGTCGTTCCAGGTCAGCAGCAAGATTGACAGCCGCACCATCCTCGACCAGATGGGGGCCGAAGCCTTGTTGGGTATGGGCGACATGCTCTACATGCCCAGCGGAACGGGCTACCCCATTCGGGTGCATGGGGCGTTTGTGAGTGACGATGAGGTACATCGCGTGGTGTCCTACTTGAAAGAGCAGGGTGGCGAACCCAACTACATCGACGGTGTGCTGGAAGGCGGCGTGGCCGATGGCGATGGCAACGGCCCCGATGCAGACAGCGGTGGCGGTGGCGAAAAAGACCCCATGTACGACCTGGCTGTCGAGGTGGTGTTGAAAGACCGCAAATCCAGTATCAGCTACGTGCAGCGCAAGCTGAAGATTGGTTACAACCGCGCCGCCCGCATCATGGAAGACATGCAGAACGCGGGCCTGGTGGGGCCGCTGACCAGCAGTGGGCAGCGCGACATCCTGGTGCCTTCGCGCACCGATTGACATGTATAAAAAACCGCTGATTTCTCTTTTTATAGCTGCTTGTGCTTTTCAGGTAAGCGCAGATGGCCTGAAAGATCTTGAGAATTTTTTGGGCAATACCCAATCGGGCAGTGCCAGCTTCACGCAGACCGTGACGGCACCTGCCCGCTCGGGTGAGTCGGCACCGCGTGCGCGGGTGTCGAGTGGACGGTTTGAGTTTCTGCGCCCAGACCGGTTTCGTTTTGAATACCGCAAGCCATTCGAGCAAACCATCGTGGCCGATGGCACCACGCTGTGGCTGTACGACGTGGACCTGAACCAGGTCACCAGCCGCAACCAGGCGCAGGCGCTGGGCTCAACTCCCGCAGCGTTGGTGGCCGCCTCTGCCAACCTGAACAAGCTGGCCGAGGTGTTTGTCATCAAGTCGGCTGCAGATGCCGATGGCCTGAGCTGGGTGCAGGCCACGCCCCGGCAGCGCGATGGTCAGATCAAGCTGATCCGCATGGGGTTTGCACAAGGCCAGTTGGCGGTGCTGGACATGGAGGACAGTTTCGGTCAGCGTTCCACCATCCGGTTTGAAGGCTTCAAGGGCAACGCCCAGCTCAGTGCCGGCCACTTCAGCTTCAAGCCACCTGCGGGTGCGGACGTGCTGAAACAGTGACACCGTCTGCCGGACACCAGCCCCTGGCCGAACGCCTGCGTCCCCGCACATTGGGTGACGTGATCGGCCAGCAGCATTTGCTGGGGCCGGGCATGCCTTTGCGGCTGGCATTCGAATCCGGCCAGCCGCACAGCTGCATTCTGTGGGGGCCGCCTGGCGTGGGCAAAACCACCATCGCCCGGCTCATGGCTTCGGCGTTCGACGCGCAGTTCATCACCATCAGCGCCGTGCTCGGTGGCGTGAAAGACATCCGCGAGGCGGTGGAGCAGGCACAGTCCGCGCTGCACAGCCTCACGCCCACGCGCACCCTGGTGTTTGTGGACGAGGTTCACCGCTTCAACAAAAGCCAGCAGGATGCGTTTTTGCCGCACGTCGAAAGCGGGCTGTTCACCTTCATCGGAGCCACCACCGAAAACCCGTCGTTCGAGGTGAACTCGGCACTGCTGTCACGGGCAGCGGTGTATGTGCTGAAGGCGCTGGATGCCGATGATTTAAAGAAAATTCTGGCTATTGCTCTTGAACAGAAAGCGTTGCCAGCTATTGATAGTGAAGCATCCGATTTGTTGGCCGCCTATGCCGATGGCGATGCCCGCCGCCTGTTGAACACCCTGGAAAACCTGGCCGTGGCCGCCCGCAGCGAACAGCTAGCTCTGGTGACCGTGCCTTGGTTGCACCGCGTGCTGGGTGAGCGCCTGCGCCGCTACGACAAGGGTGGTGACCAGTTCTACGATGCCATTTCGGCATTGCACAAATCCGTGCGCGGCTCCGACCCCGATGCTGCGCTGTACTGGCTGGTTCGCATGCTTGATGGCGGCACCGATCCGCGCTACCTCACCCGTCGCCTCATCCGCATGGCCAGTGAAGACATCGGCCTGGCCGATCCGCGTGCCCTGCGCATGGCGCTGGACGCAGCTGAGGTGTATGAGCGCCTGGGCAGCCCCGAGGGGGAGTTGACCCTGGCCCAGTGCGTGCTGTATCTGGCCGTGGCCCCCAAGTCCAACGCCGCCTACAAGGCCTACAACGAGGCCAAGGCCTTTGTGAAAAAAGATGGCACCCGCCCGGTGCCCATGCACCTGCGCAATGCACCTACCGCCTTGATGAAGTCGCTGGATCACGGCAAAGGCTACCGCTATGCCCACGATGAGCCCGGTGCCTTCGCTGCGGGCGAGCGTTACCTGCCCGATGGCATGCCGGATCATGCGTTTTACCGCCCGGTGGAGCGTGGATTAGAAATACGCATCGCTGATAAGTTGCGCGAACTCAAGCGGTTAAATCAGAAGCTGGACTAATGCAAACGCAAAGCCGCTGATGCTGGGCTGACAAAGCCCTGTCTGGGGAACTTATTGAGGGAAAACCCACCCTTGGAGGCCCCTTTTTTGGCACTTTTGCGGCTTATGCTGTGACTACAATCCCGCCCCAGCCCGCAGACCGTTTCCCAACAGGAAATTACTTGGCGGGGTTTTTGCTAACCTGAGCCGACCCAAGGCCCCAGGGCGGGCACCCAACAACGGAGAACTCAATATGGATATCTTGCTTCAGCAGATCATCAACGGTCTGGTGCTGGGCAGCATGTATGCACTGGTGGCGCTGGGCTACACCATGGTGTACGGCATCATCGGCCTCATCAACTTTGCACACGGCGATGTGCTCATGGTGGGGGCGCTCACCAGTTGGTCCATCATCAGCGTGATGCGGGAGTCCACTCCGGACATGCCTGCCTGGATCATCCTGCTGCTGGCCACCCTGATTGCGATGGTGGTGTGCGCCGCGCTGAACTACAGCATCGAAAAACTGGCCTACCGGCCCCTGCGCAATTCACCGAGATTGGCCCCGCTGATCACGGCCATCGGGGTGTCCATCCTGTTGCAGACGCTGGCCATGATCATCTGGAAGCCGAATCCAAAGTCGTATCCGACCATGCTGTCGAGTGAGCCCATCGCCATTGGTGGCGCGATCATTTCGGCCACGCAAATCACCATTCTGGCCACCACCGCCATCGTGCTGTCGTTCCTGATGTGGCTGGTCAACCGCACCAACCTGGGTAGAGCCATGCGCGCCACCGCCGAAAACCCACGGGTGGCTGGCCTCATGGGCATCAAGCCCGACATGGTGATTTCAGCCACCTTCATCATCGGAGCCATGCTGGCTGCGGTAGCCGGCATCATGTGGGCTTCCAACTACGGCACCGTGCAACACGCAATGGGCTTCATGCCTGGCTTGAAGGCTTTTGTGGCGGCTGTGATGGGAGGCATTGGCAACCTGGCTGGCGCTGTGCTGGGTGGTATCGCGCTGGGCCTGATTGAAGCCCTGGGCGCGGGTTACCTGGGTCAGTTGACCGGGGGCTTCCTCGGCAGTCAGTACTCCGACATTTTTGCTTTCATCGTGCTGGCCCTGGTGCTGACCTTGCGACCCTCCGGTTTGCTGGGCGAGCGTGTGGCTGACCGTGCCTGACCGCCAAGGAGCTTGACATGATGAATTCAAAATCATCCCGCACTGTGGTGTATGTACTGGCTGCCATCGGCTTGCTGTTGCTGCCCATCATCTTGCAATCCACAGGCAGTAACTCCTGGGTGCGCATTGTGGACATCGCCTTGCTGTACGTGTTGCTGGCCCTGGGCCTGAACATTGTGGTGGGCTATGCTGGCCTGCTTGACTTGGGCTTTGTCGCCTTTTTCGCTGTGGGTGCCTACCTGTACGGTCTGCTGGCCTCCCCCCACCTGGTGGATACGTTTGCCTGGGTAGCTGCCAATTTCCCCAACGGATTGCACGTCAATTTCTGGGTGGTGATGGTGATTGCGGCTGTGTTGGCAGCCTCCACCGGCATGATTCTGGGCGCACCTGTTTTGAAACTGCGTGGTGACTACCTGGCCATTGTGACGCTGGGTTTTGGCGAGATTGTGCGCATTTTCATGCTCAACATGGACAGGCCCATCAACCTCACCAACGGCCCCAAAGGCTTGAGCCAGATTGATGCAGTCAATGTGTTCGGGCATGACATGGGGCAGCGGCTGGAACTGTCTTTGGGTGGCTGGAGCTACGCCTTCCAATCGGTCACGCTGTATTACTACCTCATTCTTTTCTTCGTGCTGATGGCCATTGTCATTTCCTACCGCTTGCAGGATTCACGCATTGGCCGTGCCTGGATGGCGGTGCGTGAAGACGAAATTGCAGCCAAGGCGATGGGCCTGAACACCCGCAACTTGAAACTGGCCGCTTTTGGCACCAGTGCCACTTTCGGCGGTATATCGGGTGTGCTGTTCGCTTCATTCATGCGCGGCGTGTATCCCGAGTCTTTTGTTCTGATGGAATCGGTGATGATTGTGGCGATGGTGGTGCTGGGTGGCTTGGGTCACATTCCGGGTGTGATTCTGGGTGCGCTGGTGTTGGCCGGTCTGCCTGAGCTGTTGCGCCATGTGGCCACACCGCTGACGGCCATGACCGATGGCCGCCTTGGCCCTGAAATTCTGCGCCAGCTGCTGATTGCCTTGGCCATGATCATCATCATGCTGTTGCGTCCAAAAGGTTTGTGGCCATCGCCTGAGCATGGCAAGTCCCTCAGCAAAGGAGATGCAGCATGAGCGATGTTGTCCTGAATGTGGCCAATGTGTCCAAACGCTTTGGCGGTTTGCAAGCCCTGTCTGGTGTCGGGTTGACCATCCAGCGTGGCCAGGTATATGGCCTGATTGGCCCCAACGGTGCAGGTAAAACCACGTTTTTCAACGTGCTGACCGGCCTGTATACGCCCGATGGCGGCACCTTTGAGCTGGCTGGCAAAGCCTACACACCCACGGCCGTGCATGAAGTGGCCAAGGCCGGTATTGCCCGCACCTTCCAGAACATCCGTTTGTTTGCCGAAATGACGGCCCTTGAAAACGTGATGGTGGGGCGGCATGTGCGCACCAAGTCGGGTCTGATTGGGGCCATTCTGCGTCTGCCTTCCTTCAAGGCTGAAGAGAAAGCCATCGCTGAACGTGCGCAAGAACTGCTGAACTATGTGGGAATTGGCAAGTACGCCGACTACAAAGCCCGCACCCTGAGCTATGGCGACCAGCGTCGCCTTGAAATTGCCCGCGCTCTGGCTACCGACCCACAGCTCATTGCTTTGGATGAGCCCGCCGCAGGCATGAATGCGACCGAAAAAGTGCAGTTGCGCGAGCTGATTGACCGCATCCGCAAGGACAACCGCACCATTTTGCTGATTGAGCACGATGTCAAACTGGTGATGGGCCTGTGCGACCGCGTCACCGTGCTGGACTACGGCAAACAACTGTCATCCGGCACCCCTGCCGAGGTGCAAAGCGACCCCAAAGTGATCGAGGCCTACCTGGGCACCGGCGGACAATAAGGACAGCAACACATGGCCAACACTCTGCTTAAAGTCTCCGGCTTGAAGGTGTCTTACGGGGGCATCAAGGCCGTCAAAGGCATTGACCTGGAAGTTCGTGAAAAAGAACTCGTGTCCCTGATCGGCTCCAACGGTGCCGGCAAAACCACCACCATGAAAGCGGTCACGGGTTCACTGCCCTTTGAAGCCGGCAACATCGAATATCTGGGCAACAGCATCAAAGGCAAAGGTGCCTGGGATCTGGTGCGCGAAGGCTTGGTGATGGTGCCCGAAGGGCGCGGCATTTTTACCCGCATGTCCATCACCGAAAACCTGCAAATGGGTGCGTACATCCGTACCGACAAAGCCGGTATTGCCAAGGACATCGAACGCATGTTCGATCTGTTTCCCCGGTTGCGCGAGCGCAAAGACCAACTGGCGGGCACCATGAGCGGTGGCGAGCAGCAAATGCTGGCCATGGCCCGCGCCCTGATGAGCCAGCCCAAGGTGCTGCTGCTGGATGAGCCTTCAATGGGCTTGTCCCCCATCATGGTGGACAAAATTTTCGAGGTGGTGCGCAACGTGTCTGCCGAGGGTGTCACCATCGTTCTGGTGGAGCAAAACGCCCAGCGTGCCTTGCAAATTGCCGACCGGGGCTATGTGATGGACTCGGGTGAAATCACCATGACCGGCAGTGGCAAGAGCTTGCTGACCGATCCCAAAGTGCGCGAGGCCTACCTCGGTCATTGACCGCTTCGGCACACGCTGGCTTCAAAACTACAATGGCGGGTTGCGCATCGCGGATGTGCAACCCGTTTTTTATTGGCTCTGTCATGACCTCCAACACAACCACTCCCGCCGCAGCGCACCCCCAGCACACCGATGCCTTTGACGATAACCAGATCATTGCCGAGCGCCGTGAAAAACTCAAAGCCATCCGGGAAAAAGCGCAACAGGGTGGTGGTGTGGCGTTTCCCAACGATTTCAAGCCTGCCGACCGGGCACAAGACCTGCACGAGCGCTACAACCACATGACCAAGGAAGAGCTGGAGCCCCTGGCCGTCCGTGCCAGCGTGGCCGGCCGCATGATGCTCAAGCGTGTCATGGGCAAAGCCAGCTTTGCCACTGTGCAAGATGGCTCCGTGGGCTCCAGTGCTGGCCGCATCCAGATTTACCTGAACAACGAAAGCGTGGGCGCAGAAATGCTGGCCACGTTCAAGCACTGGGACATGGGTGACATCATTGCTGCGGAGGGAACGCTGTTCAAAACCCGCACGGGTGAGTTGACCATCCATGCCACCACCGTGCGCCTGCTGACCAAGTGTCTGCGTCCTCTGCCCGAAAAATTCCTGGGTATCCATGACCAGGAAGTGAAGTACCGCCAGCGGTATGTGGATTTGATGACGGATGAGTCAGCCCGCAGCCGCTTCATCGCCCGCAGCCGGGCCATGAGTGGCATCCGTGAATTCATGGTCAGCCACGGCTTCCTGGAGGTGGAAACGCCCATGCTGCACTCCATTCCAGGCGGAGCCAATGCCAAGCCGTTTGAGACTCACCACAACGCACTCGATCAGCAAATGTTCCTGCGCATTGCGCCTGAGTTGTACCTGAAGCGCCTGCTGGTAGGTGGTTTTGAGCGGGTGTTTGAAATCAACCGCAACTTCCGCAACGAAGGCATCAGCGTTCGGCACAACCCCGAATTCACGATGATGGAGTTCTATGCAGCTTACTGGAACTACCAGGATCTGATGGACTTCACCGAGCAACTGGTGCGCGATGCGGCCATGAAGGCCGTGGGCACACTGCAACTGACGTACAACGGCCATCCGGTGGATCTGTCCATGCCTTTCGAGCGCCTGACCATCCGCGAAGCCATCCTGAAATACACCGCTGCCGGGGGCGATCTGGGGCAGCACGGTGTGGCCGCTGTGGATGACCGTGAATGGCTGATCAATGCACTGAAAAAACTGGGTCTCAACGAAACCAAGCACAAGCTCTCCACCCGCAGCCTGGCCAGCCTGCAAGTGATGTACTTTGAGGAGACCGTGGAAGAGAAGCTGTGGAACCCCACTTTCATCTGTGAGCATCCAGTTGAAATTTCACCACTGGCCCGTGCTTCCGACACCCGCCCGGAAGTGACCGAGCGCTTTGAGCTGTACATCACAGGCCGCGAGTTTGGCAACGGCTTCAGCGAGCTGAACGATGCTGAAGACCAGGCTGCCCGCTTCCATGCCCAAGTGGCGGCCAAAGACGGTGGCGACGACGAAGCCATGTACTTTGACCATGACTTTGTGCGTGCATTGGAGTACGGCATGCCACCAGCCGGTGGCTGCGGCATTGGCATGGACAGGCTGATGATGCTGTTGACCGACAGCCCCAGCATCCGCGACATCATTCTGTTCCCCGCGCTGCGCCGCGAAGGCTGAGTTCGTTTTTCCAGTTGAAAGTGGGCAAGCTCTGGCGCGTGTTTGGCTGGGCCTGCCTGGCCGCAATGGCCTGTGCCGCTTGGGATTGCGCCTGGCGCTGGCAAACGCAAGGGCAGTGGGCGGCTGTTTTTCTCAAGCTGTGGGTGTATTGGTTCAGCTGGCTGGCTGCACCTGTCCTCTGGGTTGCGTTGTGCGTGAAGGCTGCCCAGGCGGTGCGCCGCCAGGTCTGGGGCGCTGCGGGCATGCACATGTTGGCGGTGGCGCTGGTTTCGGTGGGTTTGTGGGCAACCCTCATAGAGCCAAACCAAATTCACATCAGGCACACCACCCTCACGGGCATGCCAGCGGCAGCGGGGGCGCAGCCGCTGCGACTGGCGTTGGTGGCCGATGTGCATTGGGGCCTGTTTTTTCGTGATCACC
>CALMMY010000388.1 GCA_937868695.1 uncultured Comamonadaceae bacterium | reverse complement strand
ACGATTGCCCGCTGGGTTGGGGACTCGCGTTGTTCGCCGCCCGCAATGCTTGGCTGCTGTGCGGAATCAGTGGCCGTGTCGCCAGTGTTCTGCCTGATCAACGCGTTGCCGCACGCCAGTTCAGCTGCTATGGGTATGTTCAGCGCCTGTGCCATGTACACCGAGGCCTCGTTGTGCATGGCTTCGTGGGCCAGGGCCAGCCGCCAGAAGTACAGACCCGTGTCGGTGTCGTCAGCGGTTTGCAGCAAAGCCAGGGTGTCGGCCTGCACGGCAGCCAGGTAGGCCAGGGTGTCCGCCAGATTGGGCAAAGGCAGGTGCCAGCGGCTGGCGTGGGGCACCCGGCTGGAGTTGTACAGCGCATCGGCACCGGCCAGGTGCGACGGGAGGCGGGCATGGTCGGGGTCGCAGGCCAGCCCCAGGGTGCGCTGCTGGTTGCGGCCAATCCACCACTCCTGAAACCAGCCCACATGGCCCAGCTCCCACAGCGGCGGGTTCAGCTCGGGGCTGTGGGGCACTTGCAGCGTGGGCAATGCGGTGTGCCACGCCTGCACCAGACCCAGCGTGCGCTGCCGGGTGGCCACCAGCGAGTCGGCCAGTTCGGTGGCGTTCAATTGGCGGTTGTCCACATGGGCGGGTGTGCTGGCGATTGGGTTCATTCGGGCATTGGACATGAGAGGTTGACATGACCGGTCAGCAGCGCAAACACATCGTCATCGTCAGCCCGGCGCTGGCCGATGCCAACAACGGCAACTGGCAAACCGCCCGGCGCTGGCAGCGCATGTTGTCGGGCGCACATTCTGCCCGCATCACCCGCGAGTGGCCCGGACACATCGCGGACAACGCCGCCGCCGACCACGTGATGCTGGCCCTGCACGCCCGCCGCTCGGCCCCCAGCATCGCGGCCTGGGCCGCAGCGCGTGGCAGCCACAGCCTGGCGGTGGTGCTGACCGGCACCGACCTGTACCGCGACATCGCCACCGATGCAGCCGCCCAACACTCGCTGACGCTGGCCAGCCAGCTTGTGGTGTTGCAGGTCATGGGCACACAGAGTCTGCCCGCCGACATGCATGCCAAAACAAGGGTGGTGTTCCAGTCCACCACGGCGCGGCAAACGCTGGCCAAAACCCCACAGCACCTGCGTGCCGTGGCGGTGGGCCACCTGCGTGAAGAAAAAGACCCCCTCACGCTCATGGCAGCAGCCCAGGCGCTGACGGCGCATGACGGCATTCACATCGACCACATCGGTGCGCCGCTGGATGCCGCCTTGGGCCAAGCCGCCCAAGCCACCGCACAGGCCTGCCCGCACTACCGCTGGCTGGGCGCTCAACCGCACGAAGCCACCCGCCGCCGCATACAGCGCGCGCATGTGCTGGTACACAGCAGCCGCATGGAAGGTGGTGCGCATGTGATCATGGAGGCCGTGTGCAGCGGCACGCCGGTTCTGGCCTCGCGCATCGATGGCAATGTGGGCATGCTGGGGGCCGACTACGCGGGCTACTTTGAACCCGGCAACGCCACCCAGTTGGCCGATTTATTACGCCAGGCCCGTGCCACGCAGCACCAGGCCGATGGTTTGCTGGCCCGTCTGGCTGCCCAGTGCGCCCTGCGTGCGCCCCTGTTTGCCCCCGAGACCGAGCAGCAAGCCCTGCTGAATCTGGTGGCCGCCTTGGGTCGTCAGCCTTGAGCTGCCCCCTTCAAGCCGCCCCCATTGACCCCACAACGAACAAGAAAGAACCGAATGCAAGCGACCGACCAACCCGTGCTGCGCGACATCGTGCTGATAGGCGGGGGCCACAGCCATGTGGGTGTGCTGCGCCGTTTTGGCATGAACCCCGAGCCAGGGGTGCGCCTGACCGTCATCTGCACCACGGTGGACACGCCGTATTCCGGCATGTTGCCGGGCTACATCTCGGGCCATTACAGCTTTGACGATTGCCACATCGACCTGCCCAAACTGGCCGCCTTTGCCGGTGCCCGCTTCTACCAGGACGAGGTGGTGGGCCTTGATATTGCCCACCGCAAGGTGCTGTGCCGCACCCGCCCGCCCGTGGGCTACGACGTGTGCAGCATCAACGTGGGCTCCACCCCGCAGGTGGCGCGTGTGCCAGGGGCCGCCGCGCATGCGGTGCCGGTCAAGCCCATCCTCAACTTCAATGGCCGCTGGCTGGCGCTGCTGGAGCGTGTGCGCCAGCATGCCGGGCGCACCACCATCGCCTTGGTGGGCGGTGGGGCAGGGGGTGTGGAGCTGACCTTGTCCATGCAGTACCGCCTGCGGGCCGAGTTGACGGCTTTGGGCCGCCATCCTGACGAGCTGGTGTTCCACCTGTTCACCCGCGACACCGAGGTGATGCGCACCCACAACCCCTGGGTGCGCCAGCACTTCACCCGTGTGCTGGCCCAGCGCGGTGTACACCTGCACACCGGGGCCGATGTGGCGCGGGTGGACGCGGGCAGCCTCACCACGGCTGCCGGGCAAACGGTGCAGGCCGACGAAATTGTCTGGGTCACCCAAGCCGGTGGCCCGCAGTGGCTGCAAGGGGCTGGCCTGGCGCTGGACGACAGCGGTTTTGTGAAGGTGGACGCACACCTGCAAAGCACCCAGCCCAACGTGTTTGCCGCAGGCGATGTGGCCGCCTTCGGCCCCCGCCCCCTGGAAAAAGCCGGTGTGTTTGCCGTGCGCATGGGCCCGCCCCTGGCCGACAACCTGCGCCGGGCCGTGCGCGGCGAACCATTGAAAGCCTACAAGCCGCAAACGCACTGGCTGGCCCTGATCAGCACCGGCGACAAGCACGCGGTGGCCTCGCGCGGCGCAGTAGGGTTTGCCGGCAACTGGGTGTGGCGCTGGAAAGACCACATCGACCGCACCTTCATGCGGCGTTTCAGCACCGGGCTGGCCGACGTGCCCATGCCCAGCGGGGGGCGCAAGGTGGCCGCGCCACAACTGATGCTGACGGCAGACGAGTCGCAACAAGCCATCTCGGCCATCGCCATGCGCTGCGGCGGCTGCGGGGCCAAGGTGGGAGCCACCGTGCTGCAACGCGCCCTGGGTGCCTTGCACCCCGTGGACCGCGATGATGTGGTGATCGGCCTGCACTCGCCCGACGATGCCGCCGTGGTGCGTGTGCCCCCCGGCAAAGCCATGGTTCACACGGTGGACTTTTTCCGGGCCTTCATCGACGACCCGTATGTGTTTGGCCAGGTGGCCGCCAACCACGCGCTGGGCGACATTTACGCCATGGGCGGCGAGCCCCAGACCGCCACCGCCATCGTCACCGTGCCGCCTGGACTGGAAAGCAAGGTGGAGGAACTGCTGCTGCACATGATGAACGGTGCCATGCAGGTGCTCAACGCCGCCAACTGCGCCCTGGTGGGCGGCCACACCGGCGAGGGCAAAGAGCTGGCGCTGGGCTTTGCCATCAACGGCCTGGTGGACGAGAGCTTAAGCACCGTGCTGCGCAAAGGCGGCCTCACCCCCGGCGATGCGCTCATCCTCACCAAACCCATTGGCACCGGCACCCTGTTTGCCGCCTACCCGCGTGCAGCCAGCCTGGATTTTTTCAAAGGGCGCTGGGTGGCCGAGGCGCTGACGCACATGGTGCAGTCCAACCAGCAAGGGGCACGCATCCTGCTGGCGCACGGGGCCACCGCCTGCACCGACCTGACCGGCTTCGGCCTGCTGGGTCACCTGGTGGAAATGACCAAACCATCGGGCGTGGATGCCGAGCTGGTGTTGTCGGCCCTGCCCGTGCTGCCAGGGGCGGAGGAATGCGTGGCCAATGGCATCAGCAGCTCATTGGCCCCGGCCAACGTGCGCCTGCGCCGGGCGCTGCGCAACCAGGAAGCGTTTGTGAACCACCCCCGTTACCCGCTGCTGTTCGACCCCCAAACCGCAGGCGGCCTGCTGGCCAGCGTGCCGCAGGCGCGGGTGGCGGCCTGTGTGGCCGCGCTCAAGGCAGCGGGGTATGCCCACACGGCGGTCATTGGCCGGGTGCTGGCACAGGGGGATGCGGTGGAGAGTGTGGG
>CALMMY010000387.1 GCA_937868695.1 uncultured Comamonadaceae bacterium | reverse complement strand
CCTGCAGGCCACCACAGCAAGCCTCCACCATCCGATCCGACTGACCCCGCTTGAACCCGTGATTCAGTTACTCAAAACACGCCCGTGGCTGTCGCTCATGGCGGCAACGGTGTTGCTGTTGTTGATCGTGGCCTCGGTGTTTATTTACATGCAGGTGCGCGACCTCGGCAGCGGTGCGCTGGCGGTGTTGCTGGGCAATGTTGTGCTGAAGGTGATCTCCATTTACCTGTTGGTGTTTTTGGGGATTTTGGTTTGCAGGTATCTGTTCATGATGCTGTACTCGTTTTTCGAGCACATCGAAAACCTGTCGCCGTCCAAGCTGAATGCGGAAACACCACCCGAGGAAGATGCGTTTTTGCCCATGATCAGCCTGGTGGTGCCCGCCTACAACGAGGGGCCGGTCATCCAGCCTGCGGTCAGGTCGTTGCTGGAGTTGGACTACCCCAATTACGAGGTGTTGGTCATTGACGATGGATCATCGGACGACACTTACGAAAAGGCGCTGGTGGTGGCCAGGGAAAGCCTGCGTGTGCCTGTGCGTGTGATCACCAAGAAAAACGGTGGCAAATCGGATGCCCTGAACACGGGCATGACCAACGCCCGTGGTGAATTCATTCTGAACATGGATGGCGACACCAAACTTTCGCCCAATACGCTGCGCTCGTGCGTGCGGCATTTTCAGGATTCACGGGTGGGGGCGGTTGCTGGCAATGTGAAGGTGCTCAACCGCGAAAACATGATCACCAACATTCAGGCGCTGGAGTACGTGGAGGGCCTGGCCATGGCCCGCAAAGCCCAGAGCTATTTCCGTGCGGTCAATATCATTCCAGGCCCTCTCGGGATGTTCAGGAAAGTGGTGCTGCAACAGGTGGGTGGCTATGACCACGATACCTTTGCCGAAGATTGCGACCTGACACTCAAAATGCTGATGTTGGGGTGGCACATTGTGTATGAGCCCACAGCCGTTGCCTGGGTGGAAACGCCCAGCGCCTTGCTGAATTTGCTGAAACAGCGGTACCGCTGGACACGCGGCATTTTGCAGGCCACACGCAAGCACCGTTGGGCCATGTGGCACCCCAGAACAGCGGGTATCAACAGCTTTATTCTGTGGTACATGCTGTTTGAAGGCATCTTGTGGCCTTTCTCAACAGTTTTGGGCAGTCTTTTTTTTGTGTTTGTGGGTTTGCAATACGGTGTGCTGAGCCTGCTGTTCTACTGGTGGCTGCAACTCACGGTGCTGGATCTGGTGGCCGCTGTGTATTGCGTGGTGGTGGAGGATGAAGACCCGATGCTGATTCCTTATGCCGTGGCCTTCAGAATGTTCTACATCACGATTGTGGACGTGGCCAAGGTATTGGCTACCATCGAAGAGTGGCGGGGTACGGCCATGACATGGGGCAAGTTGCAACGAGAAGGCAAACTGTGAATCGGGTTGCCACTTGCTCGAATAACCAATCGTAAAGAATTGATTTTCCATGGACATCATTGGCATTCTTTCCACTGTCATTTTGCTGGTGACCATTGGAACCATCACGGTAGCGGTGGCCGCCTATGCTGCTTTGAAGCTGCGGGACAGACGCAAACCCAAACCCAAGGCGGTGGGTGTGCCGGGGCATGATGCAACTGATGATTTTCAGCCTGTTTTTCTGAAAAGATACATTCCTCCGGCCCACGCTCCCAATCATTCAGCGGCTGAATCTGCAAAAACGGATTGAGTTCTCTTTCTATGTATTTTGCTCTGCAATCACCCAGGAGTATTTGCATGCTGTCTCCCGATATGTTTGGAGACCGATCCATTTTTCGGCGGGTTGGTTTTTACATGCTGCTCTTTGTTGCAGTGGGGATTGGTGGCGGATCATTGGTGTACACATCCATCATGCAGTCGCTGGGGTGGCCTGTACAAGGCGGATCGAATGCGTTTTCTTTTCTCGGAACAAGAAATGCCCCAGCATTGGTGCTTTATTCGGCCCCCAATTCGCAGAAATACTTTTCTTCTGTGGGTGCCAATTACCAGGTTTTGCTTGAGCCGTGGCGTGCTTATGCCAAATCCAGGGGTTTGACACTGCGTGAAATCAATTCCCTGGGTGCGGATGGCCCTGAGCCCGGCAGCGTATTGGTGTTGGCTTCTGCGGTTGCATTGGATGCATCGGAGCGTGCGAGCCTGGCGCGTTACAAAAGCAAGGGAGGGAGCCTGCTGATCACATGGGCCACCGGTTCGCGCGATGAGCGAGGCGAGTGGATGGGGTGGGACTTTATTCAGTCCACAGGTGATGCCCGTGTCGTAGCGGATTTGCCAAAGGATGGCTCTCTCAATAATTTGATTACACGCGGGCAGATGCCGCTGACACATTCTTTGCCGGCTGGTTTTCGACTTTGGCTCGGCAAACCGGCGGAAACGCCCATTTTGTTGTCCAGTGGAGAGGTGGCGGCCCATGCGATGAATTGGGCACGCATCGCCCCCACATCCGAACTCCAGAGGGGATTGCTGACATTCAAGGAAAGCGCGAATGGCGACCGGCCCGGCAGCAGGGTTGCTGTACTCGGGGTGGCTGAATCCAGCTGGGAATACCAGTTGGCGGACATGCACACGTTGTTGGATGGGGTGGTTGGCTGGCTGGCCAGACAACCAACGGTTCTTCAGGCTGACTGGCCAAATGCCGTGTCTTCAGCCTATTTCATTGCGATGGATACCGAAGAGAAATTCGAAAATGCAGAGAAATTGGCCTCGCTTTTCAATTTGGCCAATTACCGGGGAACATTTTTCTTTCTCACATCCGAAGCCAAAAAACACCCTGACTTGATACGTGCCATTGATGCACGCCACGATATCGGATACCACGGTGACATACACACCGGGTTCAAAGATGTTGCCCCTGATCTTCAAAAGAAGCGAGTTTCCAACATGATTCAGGAGCTCAACAGTATCCTGAATCAGTCTGGGGTTCATCCGGGTTTTCGGGCTCCAACCGAGTCATATGATCAGAACACCTCGCAAGCCTTGTTTGATGCAGGCATCAAATACCACCTGGCTGATCCCCATTCCACTCCCGCACGCCTGCCATTTTTTGCGGCTGTCAATGGACAGAAGGCTGACAAAAAACTTGTCACGCTGCCACGGACTCAGCGGGACGATTTCAATTTGATGCAGGACACCCAGGGTGATTTGGCTCGGCTGGAGCAGGGGTTGCTGGATGATTTCAAAGTTTCGGTGGCGCATGGTGGTTTTGGTGTGCTGAGCGTACACAGCCAGCAGTTCGAAACTGGCATGCCTTTTCGGTATGCCATACCCAGTCTCATGGCTCAAGTGCGCAATTATTCCAAGCAGGTGTGGTTTGCCAGCGGAAGCGAGATTGCGCAGTGGTGGCTGGACAAAGAAAAATTCCGCTTGAATGTGCGCCAGTTGGGGACGCGTGTGGAAGTGGACATCAC
>CALMMY010000386.1 GCA_937868695.1 uncultured Comamonadaceae bacterium | reverse complement strand
TCATCACCGGCCTGTCGGGGTCGGGCAAAAGCAGCCTGGCCTTTGACACGCTGTACGCCGAAGGCCAGCGCCGCTATGTGGAGAGCCTGAGCGCCTACGCCCGCCAGTTTTTGCAACTGATGGACAAACCCGATGTGGATTTGATCGAGGGCCTGAGCCCCGCCATCAGCATCGAGCAGAAAGCCACCAGCCACAACCCGCGCTCCACCGTGGGCACGGTGACCGAAATCCACGACTACCTGCGCCTGCTGTACGCCCGCGCCGGTACCCCGCACTGCCCCGAGCACGGCCAGCCGCTGGCCGCCATGAGCGTGAGCCAGATGGTCGATGCCGTGCTGGCCTGGCCGGAAGGCACACGGATCATGGTTCTTGCGCCCATTGCCCGCGAGAAAAAAGGCGAGTTTGCCGATGTGTTCACCAGCCTGGTGGCCCAGGGCTATGTGCGGTTTCGCGTCAACGGCCAGATTGTGGAAAGCCACGACCTGCCCGACCTGGAAAAGACCCACAAGCACGACATCGACGTGGTGGTGGACCGCCTGAAAGTGCGTGCCGCACCGCCACCCGCCGCCTCCGCCGTGGGCACGGACATGGCCAGTGCAGCCGAGCCCGTGGCCGCCACCGCTGTGGATGAAGACACCAAAGCCTTTCTGGCCCAGCGCCAGCGGCTGGCCGAGAGCTTCGAGGCCGCGCTGCGCCTGGCCGACGGGCGGGCGCTGGTGCTGAACATGGATGCCCAGGCCACAGATTCAGGCATAGCAAACAATTCAATACCATCGAGCGCAGAGCGGCTTTTTTCTTCCAAATTTGCGTGCCCGGTGTGCAGCTACTCGCTGGCCGAGCTGGAGCCCCGGCTGTTCTCGTTCAACTCGCCGCAGGGCGCGTGCCCCAGTTGCAGCGGGCTGGGCCACACCGAGGTGTTCGATGCCGGGCGCATCGTCGCCTTTCCCACCCTCAGCCTGGCCAGCGGGGCCATCAAGGGCTGGGACCGGCGCAACGGCTACTACTTCGCCATGCTTGAAAGTCTGGGGGCGCACTACGGCTTCAGCGCCGACACCCCGTGGGAAGAGCTGCCCGAGCGTGCCCGCCAGGTGGTGCTGTACGGCTCGGGCGACGAGGCCGTGGCCTTCCAGTATGTGATCGACTCCGGCAAGACAGCGGGGCGAAAAGTCACCAAAGAGCACCCGTTCGAAGGCATCGTCCACAACTTCGAGCGCCGCTACCGCGAAACCGACAGCGCCACCGTGCGCGAAGAACTGGGCCGCTACCGCGCCACCCAGCCCTGCCCCGACTGCGGCGGCAGCCGCCTGCGCCGCGAGGCCCGGCATGTGTTTGTGGGCGAAGGTGCGCAGAAGCGGGCCATTTTTGACGTGAGCCACGTCACCCTGGGCGAGGCGCTGGCCTATTTCAAGGCGCTGGCGCTTACCGGGGCCAAGGGCGACATCGCCGCCAAGGTGGTGCACGAAATCCGCCAGCGCCTCAAGTTCCTCAACGACGTGGGCCTGAACTACCTCAGCCTGGAGCGCAGCGCCGAATCCCTGAGCGGCGGCGAGGCCCAGCGCATCCGCCTGGCCAGCCAGATCGGCGCGGGCCTCACTGGCGTGATGTACGTGCTCGACGAGCCCAGCATCGGCCTGCACCAGCGCGACAACGACCGCCTGATTGCCACCCTGCAACACCTGCGCGACCTGGGCAACACCGTGCTGGTGGTCGAGCACGACGAAGACATGATCCGCACCGCCGACCACGTCATCGACATGGGGCCGGGCGCGGGCATCCACGGCGGGCGCGTGATGGCGCAGGGCACCCCCGCCCAGGTGATTGCCAACCCCGAATCGCTCACCGGCCAGTACCTCAGCGGCGTGCGCCAGATCGGCGTGCCGCCCGAGCGCCATGCCCCGTGGGATTGGGTGACCGTGGTCAACGCCAGCGGCCACAACCTGAAAGGCGTGACCGTGCCCTTCCCCATCGGCCTGCTCACCTGCGTGACCGGCGTGAGCGGCTCGGGCAAAAGCACGCTGGTCAACGACACGCTGTACACAGCGGTGGCCAAGCACCTGTACCGCGCCCACGAAGAACCCGCCGAACACGAAGAGATCCAGGGCCTGGAGCACTTTGACAAGGTCATCAACGTCGATCAGAGCCCCATTGGCCGCACCCCGCGCAGCAACCCCGCCACCTACACCGGCCTGTTCACCGCCATCCGCGAGCTGATGGCCGACACCAACACCGCCAAAGAACGCGGCTACGGGCCGGGGCGCTTCAGCTTCAACGTCAGCCAGGCGGCGGGCGGTGGCCGCTGCGAAGCCTGCCAGGGCGACGGCGTGGTGAAGGTGGAAATGCACTTTCTGCCCGACGTGTACGTGCCCTGCGACGTGTGCCACGGCCAGCGCTACAACCGCGAGACGCTGGAGGTGCAGTACAAGGGCAAGAACATCGCCCAGGTGCTGGAGATGACCGTTGGCGAGGCGGCGGTGTTTTTCAGCGCCGTGCCCAGCATCCACCGCAAGCTGCAAACCCTGCTGGACGTGGGCCTGAGCTATGTGCGCCTGGGGCAAAGCGCCACCACCCTCAGCGGTGGCGAAGCCCAGCGCGTGAAGCTGGCGCTGGAACTGAGCAAGCGCGACACGGGCCGCACCCTCTATATATTGGACGAGCCCACCACCGGCCTGCACTTTGCCGACATCGAGCTGCTGCTGAAAGTGCTGCACCAGCTGCGCGACGCGGGCAACACCCTGGTCGTCATCGAGCACAACCTGGACGTGATCAAAACCGCCGACTGGCTCATCGACATGGGGCCGGAAGGCGGCGCAGGCGGCGGCACCGTGGTGGCCAGCGGCACCCCCGAACAACTGGCCCAGGTGGAGGCCAGCTACACCGGGCGGTATCTGCGGCGGTATTTGAAGTAAACAATGCCGTTTGCGATGGATGGGTAAGGAAATCAAGCTATTGAAATGGTGTGGATTTTTCTTCTGCCGCCCATCTGTGCGCGCTTGTGACACCACAAGGCCTGTGGCACGATGAAACGGTGCGGCCCACAGTGCTGTGTGCCTGGGATGGGGGTTGTGTCTGTCCGGTGGAGGAATGCCATGCGTGTTGTTG
>CALMMY010000385.1 GCA_937868695.1 uncultured Comamonadaceae bacterium | reverse complement strand
GGGAGGGTGCCCCGTGAGGGCGCAATAGGCCTGGCGGGTTTCAGCGGTCACTGAGCGCAACACCTGGTCGTGGCTGGTCTGGTGTCTGGCGAGCAGGCGGGCCGAGGCCACCACCTTGGATTTGCAAAACCAGTGGCAACTGTGCTGCATCAGCAGCATTTCAGCCAGCATGGTGTAGGCCCGGTCTCTGGGGGGCAATGGCAGGGCATGGTGGGCAGGCGCATCCACCACCCGGCCAAAACCGTGGGCATGGATGGCGAGCAGCTTGCGCAGGTCAAAACAGCTCTGCCCAAACAAAACGGTGGCAAAAGGAATGGCGAATGGCAAGCGGCTCACGCGGGCATGCGGCTCGTCCACCTTGGCAAAGTCCAGTGCAAAGCGGGCAAATTGCTGGTGCAAATCTTCCTCAACGGCATGCAGGTTCAGCCAGATGGCATCGCGCCGCTCAGGCTCGCTTTCGGCCAGCGCACGCTGGTAGCCGTTGGTCAGGCGCTCCATCAGCTGTTCAATGCGGTAGCGACTCAGGTGGC
Organism: uncultured Comamonadaceae bacterium; assembly: GCA_937868695.1. Taxonomy (GTDB): domain Bacteria; phylum Pseudomonadota; class Gammaproteobacteria; order Burkholderiales; family Burkholderiaceae_C; genus UBA2334. The sequence goes on along the minus strand of CALMMY010000385.1, from coordinate 2,569 downwards.
GGCCCAGCAGCATCACGCGGCGGCGCTGCTCGGCGGCATTCAGAAAGTGGGTCAGCACCAAGCCAAGGGTGGCCCAAATCAACAAATCCATGGTGTTTCAGCGGGTGGGATGCCCGCCAGTGCAAAATACACCAGTTTACCGATGCCAGACACATTCGGTTACGCTTGAAACTCATGCCCCCGCACAGCACTCCGCACACCCCCGACAACGACGCAATCGCCCTGCTTCCCCCGTTCCCCCGCCTGGAGCTGGATGGCATCACGCTGGTTCAGACCGCCGAGGAGGCCCGTGCTGCCTGGCAGGTGCTGCAACAGCACCCGGCATGGGGGTTTGACACCGAATCCAAGCCCACCTTTTTCAAAGACCAGGCATCGGACGGGCCGCATGTTCTCCAGCTCGCCACCACCACGCACGCCTGGGTCATCCAGCTGCACGATCCGGCTTGCTGTGCCGAAGTGGCCCAGTGGCTGGCCAACCCCGCGCACCTGAAGGCCGGTTTCGGCCTGAGAGACGACAAACGCCACCTGCTGCGCAAGCTCAAGGTGGAACCCGCCGGTGTGGTTGAACTCAATGCCCTGTTTCGCCAGCGTGGCTACCGGCGCGAAATCGGTGTCAAAGCCGCCGTGGCTGTGCTGTTTGGCCAGTGTTTTTCCAAATCAAAAAAAACAGCCACCTCCAACTGGAGCGTGCCCAGGCTGAGCGAATCCCAGCTGCTGTACGCCGCCAACGATGCCTTTGCTGCTGCATGCCTGTACCAGGCATTGACCACGGACCCCACGCAGCCACGCCATCCCGCTGCGCTTTGATACCTGCCCCCATCAGCTGACTGCCCATCATGGAAATTGCCATATTGTTTGTGTTGATTCTGCTCAATGGCGTGTTTGCCATGTCAGAGATCGCCCTGGTCACTGCCCGCAAAGTACGGTTGCAAAAAATGATCGATGAAGGCGACGGGGCCGCCGCCGCTGCGCTGAAACTGGGCGAAGACCCCACCCGCTTTCTGTCCACCATCCAGATTGGCATCACCTCCATCGGTGTGCTGAACGGGATTTTTGGCGAGGCGGCCCTGGCCGCGCCACTGGCCACCTGGCTCAGCAGCCTGGGCGTGCCTGAAAAGCTGAGTTCGGTGGGGGCCACCGTGCTGGTGGTGGTGGTCATCACCTATTGCTCGATTGTGGTTGGCGAACTGGTGCCCAAGCGCATTGGTCAATCGCACCCCGAAATGCTGGCCCGCCTGGTGGCCCGCCCGATCAACTGGCTGGCCGTGGCCACCAAACCGTTTGTGCTGCTGCTGTCGGCCTCCACCAGCGGTCTGCTGCGCCTGCTGGGCGTGAAGGAGAACAACTCCAGTCCGGTGACGGAAGAGGAGATTCACGCCATGCTGGCCGAAGGCACCACAGCGGGGGTGATCGAATCGCACGAGCACACGATGGTGCGCAATGTGTTCAGGCTGGATGACCGCCAGATCGGCTCGCTGATGGTGCCCCGCAGCGACGTGGTGGTGCTGGATATAGAAGGCTCGTTTGAAGACAACATGGCACTGGTTGAAGCCTCTGACCATCCCCGGTTTCCGGTGGTCAAGGGCGACATGAACAACGTGGTGGGCGTGGTCAATGCGCGCAAATGGCTGTCGCAGGCGCTGCGGGGCGAAGCCCGTGATCTGGCCAGCCAGAGCATGCAGCAACCTTTGTACGTGCCGGAAACCATCACGGGCATGGAGCTGCTGGACAATTTCCGCCAGTCGGATGTCCACATGGCGTTTGTGATTGACGAATACGGTGAAGTACAGGGCATCGTGACCCTGCAAGACCTGATTGAAGCCATCACAGGCGAGTTCAGCCCCCGCGATCCCAAAACATCCTGGGCCGTGCAGCGGGCAGACGGCAGCTGGCTGCTCGATGGCCACATTCCGGTACCAGAACTGAAAGACCGGCTGGAACTCGACAGCGTGCCCGATGAGGAGCGTGGCCGCTACCACACCCTCAGCGGCATGATGATGCTGCTGACAGGCCGGTTGCCCAAAGAAGGCGACACCGTGGTGTGGGAAAACTGGCGGCTGGAAATTGTGGACATGGATGGCCGCACCATCGACAAGGTGCTGGCCACCCGCGTACCCGATGAAGCGCCCAATGCACAGTCAGCCGACTTGCCCGGCCCCTGACTGACAATCCCCGCTCACTGCCGGTAAGGCACCCAGGCTCCGTTGCCTGAGCGCAACTGATAGCCTTGGGCCTGGGTGCCCATCACCACCACATCTTCGTTCTCGGAAACCAGCGCAGTGGTGGGCAAGCCCTTGACCCGCTCTGACAGAGGTTTGGCAGCGGCGGCATAGGGACTGTTCATCAACAGGTCATTGATCAGGGTGAACATGCCAAAGTAGCTGATGGGCTGATCCACCAGAACAGGCCCCTGGCTGGACGCAGGCTGCTTTCCACCAATGATTTTGATGGCCGCAGGCACCAGTGTGATGCGTGGCCCCGGTATTTCGCGCATGCCTGAAATCTGGATTTTGTCGCCCCGCAAAGCGGCTCCGTGCTCGGGCACCAGCATCACCACCACTGGGCGGCC
>CALMMY010000384.1 GCA_937868695.1 uncultured Comamonadaceae bacterium | reverse complement strand
CCACACCACCGCCCGCAGGAGACCGCATGACCCAGCCGCTGACCGGCATTTCTTCCATGGCCACCCGCGCCTTGCTGGCTGAATTGACCACCGGGTTTGAGGCAGACACCGGGCAGAAAGTGGCCATTGCATCGGTGGGCGGTGTGGATGCCGCCAAGCGCGTGGCCGCCGGAGAAACTTTTGACCTGGTGCTGCTGGCCAGCGATGCGCTGGACAAACTGGCCGCCGCCGGGCATGTGCTGCCGGGCCGGGTGGACTATGTGCATTCGCCCGTGGCCATTGCCGTGCCCGCCGGTGCGCCTGTGCCCGATGTGGGCAGCGAGGCCGCGCTGCGGGCAGCGGTGCTGTCGGCCAGCAGCATTGGCTATTCCACCGGCCCCAGCGGCCAGCACCTGATGCGCCTGTTCCAGCACTGGGGCGTGGCCGACAAGCTGGCCAGCCGCACCGTGCAGGCCCAGCCCGGCGTGCCGGTGGGCAGCCAGGTGGCCAGCGGCGAAGTGAGCCTGGGCTTTCAGCAACTGAGCGAGTTGCAGGGCCTGCCCGGCATCACCATCGTGGGCCTGCTGCCTGCCGATTGCGCCTTCATCACCACCTTCAGCGGCGCGGTGGCCAGCACCAGCACGCAGCCCGAAGCGGCCCGCGCCTTTCTGGCCTACCTGAACAGCCCGGCCACCGCCGCCGTCAAACAGCGCCACGGCATGAGTGCCGTGGAAGGCTGACTGACGAAAAAGCAATCCCACACCCCTTGCCCGGCACGTTTGCCCAACCCCCCTTCCCACACCTCCACCCCCAGCCATGCCCAAAGCCAACGGTTCCCCCCTCATCATTGACTGCCACGGCCACTACACCACCGCGCCCAAGGCGCTGGAAAACTGGCGCAACCAGCAGATTGCCGGCATCAAAGACCCGGCAGCCAAGCCCAAAGTGGCCGACCTGAAGATCAGCGACGACGACATCCGCGAAACCATCCTGGCCAACCAGTTGCGCCTGATGAACGAGCGCGGCAACGACATGACGCTGTTCAGCCCCCGCGCCAGCTTCATGGCCCACCACATTGGCGACTTTGAAGTCAGCAGCACCTGGGCCGCCATCTGCAACGAGCTGTGTTACCGCGTCAGCACCCTGTTCCCCGAGCACTTTGTGCCCGTGGCCATGCTGCCCCAGTCCCCCGGCGTGGACCCCGCCACCTGCATCCCTGAGCTGGAAAAGTGCGTGAACGAATACGGCGCGGTCGGCATCAACCTCAACCCCGACCCCAGCGGTGGCCACTGGACATCGCCCCCCTTAAGCGACCGCCACTGGTACCCCATTTACGAAAAAATGGTGGAGTACGACCTGCCCGCCATGATCCATGTGAGCACCAGCTGCAACGCCTGCTTCCACACCACCGGCGCGCACTACCTGAATGCCGACACCACCGCCTTCATGCAGTGCCTGACCAGCGATCTGTTCAAAGACTTCCCCACGCTCAAGTTCCTGATTCCGCACGGCGGCGGCGCGGTGCCTTACCACTGGGGCCGCTTCCGTGGGCTGGCGCAGGAGCTGAAGAAGCCGCTGCTGGAAGAGCACCTGCTGAACAACATCTTTTTTGACACCTGTGTGTACCACCAGCCCGGCATCGACCTGCTGAACACCGTCATCCCGGTGAAGAACGTGCTGTTTGCCAGCGAAATGATCGGCGCGGTGCGCGGCATTGACCCGCAGACGGGCTTTTATTACGACGACACCAAGCGTTACGTGGAAGCCTGCCCGCAGCTGGACGATGCCGACCGGGCGCAGATTTTTGAGGGGAATACGCGCCGGGTGTTCAGCCGGTTGGATGCTCGGTTGGTGGCGCGGGGGGTGTGAGTTCTTTGCTGGGCTGTTGGGCTGGGGGAGAAGACACTGCGCTGGGTGGGCGAGGTGGGCACAGTGCGTGCCGGGTGATGG
>CALMMY010000383.1 GCA_937868695.1 uncultured Comamonadaceae bacterium | reverse complement strand
CGGTGGTCAGGGCGCACAGGGCGGCAAAGCCCAGTGCCAGCGGCACAAACCAGGCGGGCACCAGGCACATCAGGGTGAACACGGCCAGGGTTTCGGTGGCTTCGGTCAGGCCGCCCAGGTAGTAAAAGCCCTTGCGCGGGTAGGCCGTGCTGGTCAGGCCCCGGCGGGCGGCCAACACCGCAAACGCCAGAAAGCTGCTGGCCGTGCCCATGAAGGCGAACAGCAGCACCGCCGCAGCCAGCCCGTTGGCGGCCGGGCTGGCCAGCGCAAAGGCCAGCGGAATGCTGGCGTAGAACAAAAAGTCCAGCGTGATGTCCAGAAACGCGCCCCGGTCGGTGGGCGCGGTCAGGCGGGCCAGCGTGCCATCCAGCCCATCGGCCAGCCGGTTGAGCGCCATCGCCAGCAGCGCCCAGCGCGGGTGGCCGCTGGCAATCAGCGGCACGGCCAGCAGGCCCACCGCAAACCCGGCCCAGGTGAGGTGGTCGGCCCGCACGCCCTGCCCCGCCAGCCAACGGGCCAGCGCCTGCAAGGGGCGTTGCAGATGGTCGTTCAGGGCGCGATCAAGCATGGGGGGTGGGCTCCGTGGTGTCTTCTTCTGCACCGCCGCCCAGCGTCACCACCTGGCCGCCGGGGGGCACATCGGCGGGGTCGTGCGTCACCAGCAGCGTGGGGATGCCGCGCTCGGCCACATGCGCAAACACCAGCGCCCTAAACCGGGTGCGCAGCGCCACATCCAGCTTGGCAAACGGCTCGTCCAGCAGCAGCGCCTGGGGCTGGGCCAGCAGGGTGCGCATCAGGCTGGCACGGGCACGCTGGCCGCCCGACAGCGTGGCCGGGTCGCGCTGCTCAAAGCCCGCCAGCTCCACACTGGCCAGCGCCTGCGCCACCGCATCGCGCCGCGCCGCCGCACCGCGCACGCTGGCAGGCAGGGCAAACGCCAGGTTCTGGCCCACGCTCAGGTGGGGAAACAGCACATCGTCCTGAAACAGCAGGCCCAGCCGCCGCTGCTCGGTGGGCAGGGTGTGCAAGGCCCGCCCGCCCAGCCACAGCTCGCCACGGGCGGCAAACGCAGGCTCCAGCGCCCCCACCATCCACTGCAACAGCGTGGATTTGCCCGACCCCGACGGCCCCATCAGCGTGACCACCTGCCCCGCAGGCACGCCCAGGGACCAATCGGAGAACAGGGGCCGGTTGCCCCGGTGCAGGCTGAGGTGGCGGATGTGGAGCATGGGGTGGCGGGGTGTGGGCGGGCTGGGGATGGACGGTGGAGATGGTGCGGCAAGTGCGTGCGTTTTATAGCCTTCCTGGATGCGCCGCAACCCCAGGCAAAAAACCCCGCATTGTCAGGACACCGTCCGGACACTATGATGCCCAACATCCCTACCAACCAGGTCACCGCCATGTCTGTTGCCCTGCCCAAATCCGAGCGTATCGACGTTCGGGCCACCCCGCCTGTGAAGCAGTTGTTGCAGGAAGCTGCCCGCGTGGCGCACAAAAACGTGAGTGAATTCTTACTGGATGCCGGCATCGTGGCGGCCAACCAGACACTGGCCGACCGCAGGCGCTTTGAGCTGCCACCGGAGCAATGGGCCGCTTTTGAGGCCGCGCTTGATCAACCCGTGGCCCCCCGCCCCAAGCTCCAGAAGCTGCTGTCCGAGCCGGGGTTGCTGGGTTGATGAGCACGCCAGCCTACCAAGTCATCCGCAAACTGGCTGGCACCGATGGCCTGGATGGATTTGACTGCGGCCACCCTGCCCTCAACCAGTACCTGCAACGCTTTGCGCTGGCCAGCCAACAGGCACACAGCGCCCAGACCTATGTGGCCTGCGGCAACACGGGCGCAGTGGCCGGGTATTACAGCCTGGCCGCAGGCAGTGTGGAGCCTGCGGCAGCAGCCCCCCGCATCAGCAAGGGCCTGCCCCGGCATGCCGTGCCTGTGATGCTGCTGGCGCGGCTGGCTGTCGATCACCGGCACCAGGGCATCGGGCTGGGCCGCGCACTGCTGAAAGACGCGCTGATCCGCACCGCGCGGGCCGCCGACATTGCGGGCATGCGGGCGCTGCTGGTGCATGCCAAAGACGAAGCGGCCCGCCAGTGGTACCTGCAATGGGAATTTGAACCCAGCCCCACCGACCCGTTTCACCTGTTCCTGCTGATGAAAGACCTGAAGGCAATGGTGCAGGCCCAGGGGTGACGGTAGGCAGCACAGTGCGATGACACTGCGGATTCTTTGTTTCAATCCACATTCGCCATTGCTGGCGAATGAATTCCAGAAGGCGCACCCCAGGAAATGACGGACGCATGGTTTCAATCCACATTCGCCATTGCTGGCGAATGAATTACACCTGGTATTGGGCACCGATGGCCACCGCGTTGGTTTCAATCCACATTCGCCATTGCTGGCGAATGAATTGCATACAGGCCGCATTGACCGGATTGAGTCCGAGCTGTTTCAATCCACATTCGCCATTGCTGGCGAATGAATT
>CALMMY010000382.1 GCA_937868695.1 uncultured Comamonadaceae bacterium | reverse complement strand
CAGGCCTTGAGCATGGGCAGGCCGTCCAGGCCCCAGAACAGCTTGTCGTCCACCACAAAAGATGGCACGCCGAAAGCACCGGCTGCCAGCGCCTCTTCGGTGTTGGCGCGCAGTTGCTGCTTCACGGCATCGGCGTTCGGGTCGGCCAGTTCGCGCCCGCGCTGAGCCATGTGGTCGGCCAATGTGGCGTGCAAGGCCGCCACGCGCTCGGGGGCCACGGCATCGGCTCCGCCTTCCCACACATGGCGCAGCACCAGCTCGGCCACGTAGCGGTTGACTTGGCCCGGTGCATCGGGTGTGCTGCAAGCCAGTGCCAGCCGCAGCAGCGGCAAGGGGTTGAACGGGTGGGCAGCGGGCATGGCCAGCGGCACACCCAGGCTGTGGCCCAGCCATTGCACATGGCGGTAAGTCCAGTCGCGTTTAGCGGGGATTTCTGCCGGGCCCAACTGGCCGTGGTGCTTCAGCAGCGCCGCAAACAACACCGGCTTGTAAGCCACCCGGTAGCTCACGCCGGGTGAGGTGGCATCGCCCATCAGCACCTCGGGCAAACGCTGGAACGCCAGCCAGACGAAAGGGGAAATCGGGTCAAAATAAAAAGTGATGGTTTTCATGCTGTCACCAGGCCTTGGCGTTGTTCAATGTGCGCCCACACGGCCAGTTTGCTGGCATCGCTGGCGCGGCTCCAGGCCGACAGTTCGTCGATGGTGCGGAAGCACCCCTTGCACAGGCCGCTGGCGCTGTCCATTTTGCACACCCCGATGCAAGGTGATGGCACCGACGATTGGGATTGGCGGATTCGTGCCCTGGCCAACGTGATGGGGGGCGGGGTGGTGGCGGAATGGGTGAAATCTGACATGGCCTGGAGCAGATGAAAAGCAAGGACAACAAGGTCTGACGGTACGTTGAATCATAGGTGGGCGTGCATGGGCGGTGGCACAGAAAGGACTTGTCCGCGCACCCACCGGGCATCGCCACCCCCTCCGTAGAATGTCCGCCTCCTACTTTGGGGTCACCTGCCATGTCTTCCACGCCTTCTTCTTTGCAGCCATCCAACCCGGCAGACAGCGGCCTCATCCGCATCCGTGGTGCCCGCCAGCACAACCTCAAAGGCGTGGACCTCGACATCCGCACCGGCGAGCTGACCGTGGTCACCGGCCCCAGCGGCTCGGGCAAGTCCAGCCTGGTGTTCGACACCCTGTTTGCCGAAGGCCAGCGCCGCTACGTCGAAACCTTCAGCGCCTACGCCCGCCAGTTTCTGGACCGCATGGACAAACCGGCGGTGGACCGCGTGGACGGCGTGCCCCCCGCCATCGCCATCGACCAGACCAACCCCGTGCGCAGCTCCCGCTCCACCGTGGGCACCATGACCGAGCTGAACGACCACCTGAAGCTGCTGTTCGCCCGTGGTGCCCACCTGTTCGACCGCGCCACCGCCCACCCCGTGCGCCAGGACAGCGCCGACAGCATCTTTGCCGAGGTCAAACACCGCGTGGCCGCCGCCACGGTGGGCGGCGTGGAGCCCCGGCTGGTGGTCACCTTCCCCGTGGTGCTGCCCGCCGACACCTCGGCCCAGGACGTGGAAACCTGGCTGGCCGCCAGCGGCTACACCCGTGTGCAGGCCGAGCGCACGGTGCCAGTCGATGCACTGGGTGCCGGTACAGCCGCCAGCCCGGCCGCCGGGCAAACTGCCCCATCTGCCGGAGCCACCGCCAAAACCACCAAGAAAAAAGGAGCTGCCAGCTCAGACCCATCCAGCGCAGACGGCATCAAACGCATCAAAATTCTGGACGTGGTGGCCGACCGCTTCCGCCTCGGCTCCGTGGAACATGCCCGCGCGATGGAGGCGCTGGAGGTAGCCCTGCGCCGGGGCCACGGCCAGGTGCGGGTGTACGCACTGCCCGTGGACGGCGCAACGGCCCAACCCCAGCCTGAACCCGAGGTTTGGGCCTTCTCGGCCAGCCTGCATTGCCCCGAAAGCGGCCTGAGCTACACCGCGCCCACGCCGTCGCTGTTCAGCTTCAACTCGGCACAGGGCGCATGCGACACCTGCCGGGGGTTTGGCCGCGTCATCGGGGTGGACTACGGGCTGGTCATCCCCAACGACAAGCTCACCTTGCGCGGCGGGGCCATCAAGCCGCTGCAAACCCCCGCCTGGAAAGAATGCCAGGACGACCTGATGCGCCACGCCGAGGCTGCAGGCATCCCCCGCGACACACCGTGGAACAAGCTCACGCCCGAGCAGCAGCAATGGGTCATCGGCGGCAGCCCACAATGGAACGGCAAGTGGAACCAGAGCTGGTACGGCGTGGCCCGCTTTTTCGAGTACCTGGAAACCAAGGCCTACAAGATGCACATCCGGGTGCTGCTGTCCAAATACCGCAGCTACACCGAATGCCCCGCCTGCCACGGCGCACGCCTGAACACCGAGAGCCTGCTGTGGCGCATGGGCACGAAGGCGCAGGCCGATGCGGTGCTGCCACCTGAGTTGCGTTTTTTGCCAGCCGGTGTGTCGTGGAGCCGAGCGCAATTGGAGGCCTTGCCGGGCCTGGGGCTGCACGATCTGATGCAGTTGCCGATAGGGCGTTTGCGGTCGTTTTTCGAGGCATTGCAGCGGTCGCTGGGTGAGGTTTCTTCAGGCGCTGCTCTGGGTGGGGGGGGTGTTTCCTCGCCCGCTGCGCCGCCAAGGGGTGGGCCGCCCTCCGCACACTGCGAGCAGAGATTGTCGGGCGGCCCACCCCTTGCCCGCGCGGACCTCGCAGGGGCAGCGTCGGGAAGCCAAAGCCAAAACCAAGGCCCCACAGCACCGCAAGCGGGGGAGTCCGCTCCCGCATCCGGCGCTGGCGTACCAACCCGCAGCGCAGCGGGACGGTCGGGGGTGGGGGGTGACGATTTCTGCTCGCAGCATGAGGAGCCCCCCACCCCCGACCGGCACGCCACCAACCATGTCAGCCGAGCCGAAGCAAACCCAGCAACAGCAACAGCAACAGCAACAGCCAGCCCAAACGAAGCAAGCACCAAAACCAAACCCACCGGCGAAGCCCGCGCCCTCGACCTGCTGCTGGACGAAATCAACACCCGCCTCAAATACCTGTGCGACGTGGGCCTGCACTACCTCACGCTTGACCGCCAAAGCCGCACCCTCAGCGGCGGCGAGGTGCAGCGCATCAACTTGACCACCGCCCTGGGCACCAGCCTGGTCAACACCCTGTTTGTGCTCGACGAGCCCAGCATCGGCCTGCACCCGCGCGACATGGACCGCATCAACCAGGCCATGCGCCGCCTCGTCACTGCGGGCAACACCCTGGTGGTGGTCGAGCACGACCCGGCGGTCATGCTGGCCGCCGACCGCCTCATCGACATGGGCCCCGGCCCCGGCGAGCGCGGCGGGCAAATCGTGTTTGACGGCACGCCCGAATCCATCCGCCATGCCGACACCCTCACCGGGGCCTACCTGGGCGGGCGCAAGCAGGTGGGCTTCGGCTTCAAGCGCATGGTGGCCGAGTCCACGCCCCGCCTGATTCTGGAAGGCGCGCGCGAGCACAACCTGAACAACGTGTCGGTCGAGTTCCCGTTGCAGCGCATGGTGTGCGTCACGGGCGTGAGCGGCTCGGGCAAGTCCACCCTCATTCAGGACATTCTGGCTCCGGCCCTGCTGCGCCACTTTGGCCAGACCACCGACGCGCCCGGCGCACACGACCGCCTGCTGGGGGCCGAGCAACTGGCCGACGTGGTTTTTGTGGACCAGTCTCCCATCGGCAAAACCGCCCGCTCCAACCCCGTGAGCTACGTGGGCGCGTGGGATGCCATCCGCACCCTGTTTGCGCTGGCCCCGCTGGCACAGCAGCGCGGCTACACCGGCAGCAAATTCAGCTTCAACAGCGGCGACGGGCGCTGCCCCACCTGCGGTGGCTCGGGCTTCG
>CALMMY010000381.1 GCA_937868695.1 uncultured Comamonadaceae bacterium | reverse complement strand
GCACCGTCTTTGTCGGCGCGGTAGTGGGCCAGCAGGCCGCTGCTGTCGAGCACGGTTTCGATGATCTGGCGCAGGGTCTGGCCCTGGGTTTGCTCGCGCATCACGTCCACCTTGGCCACAAAGGCGCTGCTGGACGCGCCCGCCCGGCCTTTGACGGCGCTGACCGCATCGTGCAGGGCGCAGCCGCTGCTGCGGGCCACGTCTTGCAGCTGCTCGATGCTGCGTGCACCGATGCCGCGCGGCGGAAAGTTGACCACGCGCATGAAGCTGGTGTCGTCGCGCGGGTTCTCCAGCAGGCGCAGGTAGGCCAGGGCGTGCTTGATTTCGGCGCGCTCGAAAAACCGCAGGCCGCCGTACACCTTGTAGGCCACCCCGGCGTTGAAGAGCGATGTTTCCAGCACCCGGCTCTGGGCGTTGCTGCGGTAGAGCACGGCCACTTCGCGCCGGGGCAGGGGTTCTTCGGTGGCGTTGCCGCGCACCAGCTGGCGAATTTCGTCCACCACCCAGCGGGCTTCTTCAAAGTCGCTGGGGCTTTCGAACACGCGCACCGGCTCGCCCGCGCCCTGGTCGGTGCGCAGGTTTTTGCCCAGGCGCTGGCTGTTGTGGCCGATGAGGTGGTTGGCCGAGTCGAGGATGTTGCTGTGGCTGCGGTAGTTCTGCTCCAGCTTGATCTGGGCGCTGACCTGGAATTCGCGCACGAAGTCGGCCATGTTGCCCACCCGTGCGCCCCGGAAGGCGTAGATGCTCTGGTCGTCATCGCCCACGGCCAGCACGGCGGTCTGCGGCCCCACCAGTTGCTTGAGCCAGGCGTATTGCAATTTGTTGGTGTCCTGGAACTCATCGACCAGGATGTGCCTGAACCGCTGCTGGTAGTGAGCGCGGATGTCGTCGTGGTCACGCAGCAGCTCGAAGCTGCGCAGCAGCAGCTCGGCAAAGTCCACCACGCCTTCGCGCTGGCACTGGTCTTCGTACAGCTGGTACAGCTCCACTTTTTTGCGGGTGTCGTCGTCGCGCACCACCACGTCGCCGGGGCGCTGGCCGTCGTCTTTGCAGGCGGCAAAAAACCAGCACAGCTGCTTGGGCGGAAAGCGTTCTTCGTCCACCGCAAACTGTTTGCACAGCCGCTTGACGGCAGAGAGCTGGTCTTGCGTGTCCAGAATCTGGAAGGTCTGCGGCAGGTTGGCGGCTTTCCAGTGCGCCCGCAGCAGCCGGTTGCACAGGCCGTGGAAGGTGCCCACCCACATGCCGCGCACGTTCACCGGCAGCATGGCCTGCAAGCGGGTCAGCATTTCCTTGGCGGCCTTGTTGGTGAAGGTCACGGCCAGCAGCCCGCCCGGCCCCACCTCGCCGGTCTGCATCAGCCAGGCCATGCGCGTGGTCAGCACCCGCGTTTTGCCCGACCCTGCCCCGGCCAGCACCAGCGCATGCGTGCGCCCCAGCGTGACAGCAGCCAGCTGCTCAGGGTTCAGCCCTTGCAGCAGGGGGGAAACGGGGGCCGCCGAAGCACCAGAAGAGTGGGCATGGCCAAAAGCATGATCAGGGTTGCCGGGGAAATGTGAGGTCATGCGGGGATTGTAGGAATCCGGCAGGCGCGGGGGCCGACACGATCAGGCCATGCTCAGCAGCCCCGGCTTCGTTCAGCACAGCCACGGATATGGACGGCAGTGCCCAGGTTTTGACGACGGGGCGCATGGCTTTGGTCAGTGCATCCTGCAACACCGGCAAGTGATCGTCGGGCACGCCTTTGATCACCCACACGAAGCGAAAACCCGTTTCACTGTGGTTGAGCTGTCTGAACAGCGCGGGCAAATCCGCATCGGCCTGGGGGTGGCGTTGCAGACACATGGCCATACCCAGCAAAAAGGCGTTGGTCAATTTGGCACGGATGGCTTCGACTTCGGCATCCAACGCACGCGGCACTGTCTGCTTGGCTTCGACGATCCACACTGTGGTCGGGGCCACTTTCGACGGGTGGATCAGCATGAACTCAGCCATCTTCACCCCGTGGCCCTGAATCTTGCGGTAAGCCGCACTTTTTTCGATGTAGAAACAGTGCCCTTCAGGATAGGGGCCGAAGGTCATCCCCGATTCACAGATGGCTGCAGTGGTCATTTCAAGGCCAGCTCCACTTCCTGCCTGTACAGGCGGACGGACTCTTCAATGATGGGGTTGTCTGGCATGCCATCTTTCAGGTCTGCGGCATGCCACGAGCCATCCGCTGCCGACGACAGCACCGGCACGGACCAACCACGCTCCTGGGCAATCAGAAACAGTTTTTTCACCACAAAGTAGGAATGGCTGGCCATGAAAAACTGGATGCCGCGCTCGGCCAGCATGGCCACAATGTCCAGCAGCTGTGAAATGGCCGTGGGATGCAGCGCAGATTCAGGCTCGTCGATCAGCACCACCGAGCGGGTATCCAGATAGCGGTTGCCCAGCAGGGTATCGAGAATCGCGATTTTTTTGATGCCCTCTGCCGTCACACCAATCGCGAATTTCTGGCGGCCCTTGACAAACAGCCACCTGCCCGAGGGTTCATCGTATTGAACCACCCCACCCAGAATGTCCTCCAGCCTCCGCCGCGAGAGTGCGAACTCCGCGTAATTGCGGCCCATGCTGGGCTTGTCAATCAAGGCTTGCGCCAAGTCGTAATAGGTGTCGTCGAACCCGAATTCTGTTTCATTCCTGCGGGACTTCAGGATGATGTGGTGCATTGAAAGCACCTCTTTCGCAGGCAGAAAAACCGAATGGCTGCTGCGCGGTGGCACCTGATTGTCCAGGTTGGATATTTGCTTGCTGGTGTCTTTGCCAAAACTGTAGGCAAAGCGCTTTTGATCGAACATGACCATGCTGGACAGCGGCGCATCGCCTCCCTTGCTGACCAAGTCACCAATCTTGCTGGCCTGAAATGTCCAGTACAGCTTGTCGGCCAGAATTTCTGCCGCCGACCGCTGTTCATTGCCCCGTTTGTAGCCCTCCAGCGTGCGCAGGGTGCTGTAGATGGCCTTCAGCAAGAAGGTCTTGCCACTGCCGTTGCCACCAATGATGAGGTTGATGCGGCCCAGCTCGGGCCAATCGATGTGGCCCAGCGGACCAAAGCGGTCAAGTTGGATGTGATTGATCATTGGCGGCTTTCGTTGTCCATCATCGCGCCCACAGCCCGTGATGGCCCAGTGGCTGGCTCACTGGTGGAGTGAGGGGATTGTAGGAATCCCGTTCACCCGCTGCACCACCACATACCCGGCCAGAATTTCTTCCCGGAACGCTACCGGAATGCTGGCCCAATCGACGATCTGCACAAAAATGGGCAAGTTGCTCTCGGTCAGGGCTTCGCGCAGCGGCCCCAGCCGCATTGCATCGGGCGCTGCGCCATCGGGGAAGCGGGCTACCAGATCCAGGTCACTGGCCTCAAACCCATCGCCATGCACGCGGGAGCCATAGGCCCAGACCTCGGCCTGGGGAATGTGCTGCCGCAACAACGCATGCACTTGCTGAAGGTATTTTTCCGGGAGGTGGAGCTGGTGCTGCTCAGGCATGGGCCGACTTTCCGAGCTTGCTGTCCAGAGTCGCAGCCAGCTGTGCAATGTCTTCCAGAAACTGCGGCATCAGCCCCAGCGTGTCGTGGGCAAACGCTTCGCCGTAGTCGTGAGCCGTGTTGTTGCGGTTGTCACGGTAGGCAAACCAGCGTTCAACCGCGTCCAGGGTCATCAGGTCATGCACCGCTGCCAGCCGCAAAATGTCTTTGACCGGGGTGGACTCCAGTTTTCTGGCACCGTGGCCGTAGCTTCTGAGGGCTTTTTTCAGCAACTTGAAGGCTGTTTCCTGCGTGAGTTCGTAGCCTTTGACAATCGCGTTGCGAAACACTTCCTGCTCGATGCTGTCCACCTCGGCAAGGCGGTACAGGTTCAGCGACGAATTCAGTGTCTGGCGGCAGCGTTCCAGGTGTTCAACATTCAGGTAAAGCATGCGTGTTCTGGAGTGAGGTCATGCGGGGATTGTAGGAATGCGGCCCTGCCGTGCTGGCGCGCGCACCGGGTGTGTCGCAAGTCACAGACGGGGTGCATTAGCGGGCACACAATGGCGGCGAATGTCATCTTCCACACGGGCACAAACATGAACTGGCTGAACCAACCGACGCGATTTCTGTTTTTCACGGGCAAAGGCGGTGTGGGCAAAACATCGCTGTCCACGGCCACGGCCATTGCGCTGGCCGACAGCGGGCGGCGCGTGCTGCTGGTCAGCACCGATGCCGCGTCCAACCTGGACGAAATGCTGGGCATGCCGCTGGGCAACCACCCCGCGCCCGTGCCGCATGTGCCGGGGCTGGACATGCTGAACATCGACCCCGATGCCGCCGCCAACGCCTACCGCCAGCGGGTGCTGGCCCAGATGGGGCCACAGGCTGGCGAGGACGAACGGGCCGAGGTGCTGGAGCAGCTGTCAGGTGCCTGCACCACCGAGATTGCCTCGTTTGACGAATTCTCCAGCCTGCTGGCCAGCGCCAGCCCCGGCACCACCGCCGCCGACCCGGCATCCGCCACGGCGACAGCCACCACCACAGCCACCGGCCCCGGCTACGACCATGTGGTGTTTGACACCGCACCCAGCGGGCACACGCTGCGGCTGCTGAGTCTGCCCAAGGCCTGGAGCGGTTTTCTGGCGGGCAACGACCGGGGGGCTTCGTGCCTGGGGCCGCATTCGGGCCTGAAAATGCAGGAGGTGCGCTTCAACCAGGCACTGGCTGCGCTGAGCAACCCGGCCCTGACCACCGTGGTGCTGGTCACCCGGCCCGAGGTGGGCGCACTGGCCGAGGCGGCCCGCACCGCGCAGGAGTTGCTGGCGCTGGGCCTGACGCACCAGCGCCTCATCATCAACGGTGTGTTCAGGCGCACGGTGCAAGCCGATGCGATGGCCAGCGCCATTGAGGCCCAGGGCCAGCAAGCCCTGGATGGCATGCCCGATGCGCTGCGCACCCTGCCCCAGGACACCGTGCCCCTGCGCCCGCGCGACAACATGGGTGTGGCGGCACTGCGTGCCCTGCTGAACCCCGGCTCCACCGCCCTGCCCCCTTTGCCATCGGCCAACCCTAACGACCACGGCCAGCCCATGCCGCCATTGAGCGAGCTGGTGGCCGAATTCGCCCGCAGCGACCACGGCCTGATCATGGTGATGGGCAAAGGCGGCGTGGGCAAAACCACCATTGCCGCCGCCATTGCGCTGGGGCTGGCGCAGCGGGGCAAAACGGTTCACCTCAGCACCACCGACCCCGCCGCCCACCTGCAAGCCACGCTGGGCAGCGAGGTGGCGGGCCTGGAGGTCAGCCGCATCGACCCCAAGGCCGAAACCGCCCGCTACATCGACAAAATCATGGCCGCCCGTGGCCCTGGGCTGGACGCGCACGAACGCGACCTGCTGCTGGAAGACCTGCAATCGCCCTGCACCGAGGAGGTGGCGGTGTTCCATGCGTTCTCGCGCACGGTGGCCCAGGCCCGCAGCGCCTTTGTGGTGCTGGACACCGCGCCCACCGGCCACTCGCTGCTGCTGATGGATGCCGCCGGGGCCTACCACCGGCAGATGCAGCGCGAGTTTGAGGGCAGCAAGGGCCTGAACATCGTCACGCCCCTGATGCGGTTGCAGGATGCCAGCTACACCCGCATCGTGCTGGTGACGCTGCCGGAAGTCACGCCCGTGTCGCAAGCGGCGGCCCTGCAAGCCGACCTGCGCCGCGCCCACATTGAGCCCTGCGCCTGGGTGCTCAACCGCTCGGTGCTGGCCGCTGGCACGCAAGACCCGCTGCTGGCGGCCCGGCTGGAGGGCGAGCGCCAGCAAATCGCCCGCATCCGCGACGGTTTGGCCAGCCGCCTGGTGGTCATTCCGTGGATGACCGAACCGCCCGTGGGGGTGACGGGCCTGCAAGCGCTGCTGGCTTGAGAGCGTGTATACAATCGCGCACCGGGCCCAAGATTCTTGCGCCCGGTTTTTTTATGCCGGGTTCAGGCCAAGCGCTCATCCTCTTTTTGTAGCTGTCGGTGTTTGATGCACAAGCGCCGACTCCATTTCTGGAGCTTGGAACCATGGAAATTTTTGACTACGACAACATTCTGCTGCTGCCCCGCAAATGCCGCGTGGAGAGCCGCTCCGAGTGCGATGCCAGCGTGGAGATGGGCGGGCACCGCTTCCGCATTCCTGCCGTTCCCGCCAACATGAAAACCGTGGTCAACGAGACCATCTGCGAGTGGCTGGCCCGCAACGGTTACTTCTACGTGATGCACCGCTTTGACCTGGACAACGTGGCCTTTGTGCGCGACTTCCATGCAAAGGGGCTGTTCGCTTCCATCTCGCTGGGCGTGAAGCAGGCCGACCGCGACACCGTGGACCGCCTGGCCGAGCTGGACCAGACCCCCGAGTTCATCACCATCGACATTGCCCACGGCCATGCCGACAGCGTGAAGCACATGATTGGCTACATCAAGGCCAAGCTGCCCAAGAGCTTTGTGATTGCGGGCAATGTGGGCACGCCCGAAGCCGTGATCGACCTGGAAAACTGGGGAGCCGATGCCACCAAGGTGGGGATTGGCCCCGGCAAGGTGTGCATCACCAAACTCAAAACCGGCTTTGGCACCGGCGGCTGGCAGCTGAGCGCCATGAAGTGGTGTGCCCGCGTGGCCACCAAGCCCATCATTGCCGACGGCGGCATCCGCAGCCA
>CALMMY010000380.1 GCA_937868695.1 uncultured Comamonadaceae bacterium | reverse complement strand
TCAGGCCGGTTTGGGCTCGTAGCGGATGGGGCGGGGCTTGCCCAGGTCGTCGATGGCCACATAGGTGAGCGAGGCCTCGGTCACCTTCAGGTAGTTGCCCTGGTTGTTGAAGCGCTCGGCAAACACCTCCACCTGCACGGTGATGGAGCTGTTGCCAATCCGCTTGACGCTGCTGAAAAAGCTCAGGATATCGCCCACCCGCACCGGCTGCTTGAACACAAATTCATTCACCGCCACCGTGGCAAACCGGCCCTGGATGTAGCGGGCGGGCACCACGGCCCCCGCCAGGTCCACCTGGGCCATCACCCAGCCGCCAAAAATGTCGCCGTTGGCATTGCAGTCGGCGGGCATGGGAATGACCTTGAGCACCAGGTCTTTGTCGGTGGGCAGGCTGACGGCGCTGGGGTGGGGGGTGGATGGCATGGCGTTTGATTGTGGAAAAAAGAATGACTGCATGTTACCCAGCCCTCCCGGTCTGGCAGCTGGTGCCCGGCGATGCCGGGGGCGTGGCCTGGGGTAAGCCTGGGTTGTGCCCGCTTGCGGTACGGACATTCGCCAGTGGTGGTTCAATGCAGCTTTCAGAACCCGTTTCCACCGCCATTCCAGACTGAACCCGCCCATGCGCCAGGCTTCTTCCCATTCCGCCCTTCACCATCCCGCGCCAGCCTCGGCCACACCCGGCCAGCCCGCCGCCCGCCGCTCCGACTGGGCCACCTTGCAGCGGCTGTTTCCCTACCTGTGGGCCTACAAATGGCGGGTGATGCTGGCGCTGGGCTTCATGGTGGCGGCCAAGGGGGCCAACGTCAGCGTGCCGCTGCTGCTCAAGGAGCTGGTCGATGCCATGACCCCCGCCGTGGGCCGTGCCACCGGGCTGGCTCCGGGCATGGAGGGGTTGTTGATCGTGCCCGTGGGCCTGCTGCTGGCGTATGGGGCGCTGCGGTTTTCCACCAGCCTGTTCACCGAGTTGCGCGAGCTGGTATTTGCCAAGGCCACCGAAGGGGCCACGCGCAGCATTGCGCTGCAAACCTTCGAGCACCTGCACGCCCTGAGCCTGCGCTTCCATCTGGAGCGCCAGACCGGCGGCATGACGCGCGACATCGAGCGCGGCACGCGCGGCGTGCAGTCGCTCATTTCGTACTCGCTCTACAGCATCGTGCCCACGCTGATCGAGGTGGTGATGGTGCTCACGCTGCTGGGCACCAAGTTCGAGGCCTGGTACGTCTACACCACGCTGGCTGCGCTGGTGCTGTACATCGCCTTCACGGTGGTGGTGACCGAGTGGCGCACCAAGTTCAGGCGCGAGATGAACGAGCTGGACTCCACCTCGCACAGCAAGGCCATCGACTCGCTGCTGAACTACGAAACCGTCAAATACTTCAACAACGAGGGCTTCGAGGCCCGCCGCTACGACGAGAGCCTGGAAAAGTTGCGCCGTGCCCGCATCAAAAGCCAGACCACGCTCAGCCTGCTCAACGCCGGGCAGCAGCTCATCATCGCCACGGCGCTGGTGGCCATGCTGTGGCGGGCCACCAGTGCCGTGGCTGCCGGGCAGATGACGCTGGGCGACCTGGTGATGATCAACGCCTTCATGATCCAGCTCTACATCCCGCTGGGCTTTCTGGGCGTGCTGTACCGCGAAATCAAGCAAAGCCTGACCGACCTGGACAAGATGTTCACACTGCTGGAAAAAGAGCGTGAAGTGGCCGATGAACCTGCGGCACAGCCGCTTTCCATTGCCGACAACCAGCCCGGTGTGCGTTTTGAGAACGTGCGCTTTGGCTACCACGCCGACCGGGAGATATTGCACGGTGTGAGCTTCGAGATTCCGCCCGGCAAAACGGTGGCTGTGGTCGGGCCGTCGGGCTCGGGCAAATCGACGCTGGCGCGGCTGCTGTACCGCTTTTACGACGTGACGAACCAGAAAGAGGGTGGGCGCATCACCATTGCCGGGCAAAACATCAAGGCGGTGACCCAAGCCAGCGTGCGCTCGGCCATCGGCATCGTGCCGCAGGACACGGTGCTGTTCAACGACAGCATTGAGTACAACATCCGCTATGGCCGCCCCGGTGCCAGCCGCGA
>CALMMY010000379.1 GCA_937868695.1 uncultured Comamonadaceae bacterium | reverse complement strand
GTGGAGGCCGTGCCGGGGTAGAAGCGCAGCGTGGCCGCCACCTGCTGGCCGGTGTGCCAGCTCTGGGCAAAGCCCTGGCCAGCAAAGGCGAAATCCAGCACCAGCGCATGGCGCTGCTGGCGCGGGCTGTGGAACCAGGTGCGGCGCTCGGTCAGCCGCTGGGACGAGTTGGACTCGCGCTCCAGCGTCATCACGCCGCACACCAGCCAGACATCGCTCACGGCCTCGCCCTCGGCCAGCACCGTCTCTTTGTCGATGGGCCAGCCAGCGGCCTGGCGCACGTCGGCTTGCAGGGCCGGGGGCAGGGTGGCCATGCGCTGCACGGCATCCACCAGCAGTTGCAGGCTGCCCAGCTGGGCCAGCAGGCGTTCGGGCCAGTCGGTGCCTTGGCCCACCAGCGCCATCGCGTCGGTCAGGCGCTGGCCCAGGCCGGTGGCCTGGGCATCCACCATGCGGGCGGCCATCGCCTGGGCCTGGTCGGCGCTGCTGTCGTGGGCCGACAGGCTGGCCAGCCCCTGGCGCAGCACATCGGCCAGCCACAGGCCCAGCTCGGCGGCCCCGGCCTGCATGCGCTGCCAGCGTTTGAGTTCGCGTTTTTCAGCCTGCTCGGCGGCCTTGGCGGCAATGGCCGGATCGACCGGGGCTGCCTTGGCCGCCTGCACAGCTTCGGCCTTGGCTTCTTTTTTCTCGATGCGTTCGCGCCGCGAAGCCAGCCACTCGCTCACCCAGGCGGGCTGGGGCGCGGTGAAGCGGCTGGCATCCTGCGCCTGCAACAGCAGCAGCGCCAGGCCGTGCTTGCACGGAAACTTGCGGCTGGGGCACGAACACTTGAAGCTGGTGCCACCGCCCGACACATCCACCTGCGTCTGGTAGGGCTTGCTGCCGCTGCCCTGGCACTCGCCCCACACCGCATCGTCCGTGGCCCCCAGCGTGGGCCACTTGGCCGGTGACAGCAAACCCTTGGCTGCCTTGCTGCTGGCCTCGTCGGGCGACAGCATCAGCACCTGCGCGGTGGTCAGCGGCGTGCGGCTCATGCCCCGCCCCCGGTACGCCGCCGTGGTGGTGTGGCCTGCCCGAGAAGCCGCCGCCTCTGTGTCTCCCCATGCCTGACATTCATTGCCAAAGTCCTTTTTCGGTGCGCTGAAGCTGCAAATTCTAGGGGCACCCTCCAGCCGATAATGTTTTTCTGCGTTTGCCATGCTGACAACCATTTGGCAGCCCTTTACCACCGTGTTCTGAACCATGACCACCCCGCAATCCACCCCTGCCACATTACCCAATGCCGAACTGCTCAAGCAGTTGTTCAATGCGTTGCCCGACAGTGCGCAAGGCGGTGCCGACATCAGTGGCATCTATGTCAACCGTTCTCCCGACAACGAGCACGACGCGGTAGCCAACCTGCATCAATTCATCAGTTGGGCACCGGGCTCCAGCGACACCTACCTGTTCAGCGGCCTGCGCGGGGCGGGCAAAACCACGGAGCTGAGCCGGCTGGTGGCTGAGTTGCGCAAGGACAGCATTGCCGCCTATTACTGCGATGCCAGCACCTACCTCAACCTGAACGATCCGCACCTCAGCCTGGTGGAGCTGCTGATGGCCGCCCTGGCCGGGCTGTCCGATGCGGTGCGCAAAGAGCTGGGCAAAGACTGCCTGTCCGACACCATCTGGCAGCGCACCAAGCGGCTGCTGAACTCGAACGTGGAGTTCAAGCCCAGTGCAAAGGCTTCTTCATCGGTCGATGTGTTCGGGTCTTCGGTGTCGCTGGAGGTCGAAGCCACGTTGCAAGAAAACCCCGATTTCCGCAAGGAACTCAACCTGTTCGCCCAGTCATCCACTTCGTTTTACGCCGAGGCAGCCACTTTTGCCAAAGATGTGGCCCGGATCATCCAGGCAAAAACCGGCTGCGAAAAAATTGTGCTGGTCGTCGATTCGCTGGAGCGTCTGTCGGCTCCGTCTGGCGATGAGACCAAACTGTTCGACAGCCTGAAAGAAGTGTTCTTCAACGATCCGCAGCGGCTGCGGTTTCCATGCTTTTCGGTGGTGTATTCGGCACCGCCCTATTTGCATGCCGTGCTGCCCAGTGTGGGGACAGGGTTTTCGCAATGCGTGTCCTTGCCCAATTTCAAGGTCATACAGCGCCCCGCTGTGGGCGCACAGCCTGCACGCAATCCGGATGGCATCCAGAAAATGGTCGAAATCGTCGGCCACCGTTTTGCCGACTGGCCGCAAGTACTCAGCCAGGCGGTGCTGGAGGAGCTGGCCTGGAT
This sequence comes from uncultured Comamonadaceae bacterium, assembly GCA_937868695.1. Classification (GTDB taxonomy): domain Bacteria; phylum Pseudomonadota; class Gammaproteobacteria; order Burkholderiales; family Burkholderiaceae_C; genus UBA2334. Next base: position 824 of record CALMMY010000379.1, on the reverse strand, counting down.
GTCGGGCGGCAATGTCAGGCGCTACTTCAGCCTGATTCGTGGCGTGGCCCGCAAGGCCGCCCTGAGCAAAGCCCCGCTGCCCATTGTTGAGCCCCATGCGCCCGCCGTGCGGCACGCCATCAGCGAGGCGGCATTGCCCTTGCAATGGCTGACGGCCCAGGATCGCCTGTGGCTGGACCGTTTCATGCAAGACAGCCACAACCCGTCGGCCTACATTCAGAATTTGAAGACCGATCTGCCCTCCATCATCCGGTTGTTCGACCATTCGCTGGTGCTGGATTACCAGAATGGCAGCGTGTGGTACCAGGTGCCCCAGATCGTGCGGGAAAGTGTGCAACCCCATGCCTGACGCTGATGCCAGCCAGCGGTTTGAGGCGGTCTGGGCCGAGCTGAAACTGTTGCTGGAGTGGCGGCAAGGGTTTGCCTTTTACATCGTTCTGGGCGATGACCAGCGGGTGTCAACCCGGCTGCGCCAGCGGGTTGAAGACTTCACGCTCAGCCGTACCCAACCGCTGCAATGGGTGAAGCCTGAACAATACGAAACCCTGGTGGAGACTGTGCTGAATGCGGTGCTGCCCCCCACGCAAGGTGACTTGCACCACGCAGACAGGCATGCCCCCGTGTGGCTGGAGCTGACCACCGCCCCCGATGACCCGCACTGGAACACCGCCCGCCAGCAGGTGCTGGCCGCCCTCAACCAGCGCCGCAGCCGTTTGGAGCAGCAGTGCCCAAGGCCGCTGTTTTTGCAGTTGCCTCTGAAGATGGCCCCCGACATCGTGGTGTGGGCACCTGATTTGTGGAGCATCCGCGAATACATTGCGCTG
>CALMMY010000378.1 GCA_937868695.1 uncultured Comamonadaceae bacterium | reverse complement strand
TACGGCATCTGCCTGCGTGGCAAGCCGGGCTGGGGCGACAACATGGCCTTCCTGAGCACGCTGGTCAACAGCTTCGGCGGCCAGTGGTTCGACATGAACTGGAAACCCCAGCTGGAGAGCAAGCCCTGGAAGGATGCGGTGACTTTCTACGTTGACCTGCTGAAGAACTATGGCCCACCCGGCTCATCCGCCAACAGCTTCAACGAGATCCTGGCGCTGACCAACTCGGGCAAGTGCGGCATGTGGGTGGATGCCACCATCGCAGCCAGCTTTGTGAGCGACCCCAAGCAATCCAAAGTGGCCGACCAGATGGCGTTTGCACATGCGCCCATGCAAGTCACCGCGAAAGGCGCAAACTGGCTGTGGGCCTGGTCACTGGCCATTCCGGCAGGTACAAAGAAAGTGGATGCCGCACAGAAGTTTGTGACCTGGGCCACCAGCAAGGACTACATCAACCTGGTTGGCAAAACCAACGGCTGGGGTTCGGTGCCCACCGGTACACGCAAGAGCACCTATGCCAATGGCGATTTCCTGAAAGCTGCACGGTTTGCCTCGGCTGAGAAAGCAGCCATCGACTCGGCCAACCCCAATGACTCCACGCTGCCCAAGAGCCCGTATGTGGGTGTGCAGTTCGCAGCCATTCCCGAGTTCCAGGCCATTGGCATCACCGTGGGCCAGCAAATGAGCGCGGCACTGGCGGGCAAGACCAGCATCCCCGATGCACTGAAAGCCAGCCAGGTGGCTGCCGAACGCGAAATGAAAAAGGCTGGTTACTACAAGTAACCAGATCGGGGCACATCCGGTCTCTTCCGCATGTGCCCGGGGTGCCTGGCGCTGTCCGGCGTCGGCACCCAGCCCATGAATCCACCGAGCCTATGCCATGAACCGCCTGCTTCCACGTCTGCTGCTCACGCCCGCCGTGGCCACGCTCTTTCTCTGGATGATCGTGCCGCTGTTGATGACGCTGTATTTCTCCGTCATCCGCTACAACCTGCTGCAGCCCGACCAGACCGGTTTCGTCGGGCTGGAAAACTTCGAGTATTTCGTTACCGACCCGTCTTTCACCGCATCGGTAATGAACACCCTGCTGCTGCTGGGCAGCGTGATCCTCATCACCGTGCTGCTGGGGGTGGCCATCGGGCTGCTGGTCAACGAACCTTTTGCCGGCCGTGGCCTGGTGCGCGTGCTGCTGATCTCCCCCTTCTTTGTCATGCCCACCGTCAATGCGCTGATGTGGAAGAACATGATGATGAACCCCATCTACGGCGTGCTGGCCCAAGTGTGGACTTTTTTCGGGGCAACACCTGTGGACTGGCTGACCGACCTTCCCCTGCTGTCCGTGATCATCATGGTCTCCTGGCAATGGCTGCCGTTTGCCACGCTGATTTTCATGACCGCGCTGCAAAGCATGGACCGCGAGCAGCTTGAAGCCGCCCGCATGGACGGGGCCACCTACGGCCAGCAACTGCGCTACCTCTACATCCCCCACCTGGGCCGCTCGGTGGCCGTGGTGGTGATGATCGAGATGATCTTTCTGCTCAGTGTGTTTGCCGAGATCTACACCACCACAGGAGGTGGCCCAGGCGATGCCAGCACCAACGTGGCCTTCCTGATTTTCAAGCAGGCACTGCTGAACTTCGACGCGGGAGTGGCCTCAGCCGGTGCGCTGTTTGCTGTCCTGCTGGCCAACATTGCGGCCATCTTCCTGATCCGCATGGTCGGCAAAAACCTCGACAAATAAGGCAAACCACCCCATGGCACGTCAATCTACTTTCACCCCGGCCTATGCGGTACGCACCGTGGCAGCCTGGTCCGTGGCCCTGCTGCTGTTCTTTCCGCTGGGCTGGCTGCTGCTGACCGCATTCAAAACCGAACTGCAAGCCATTGCAGTGCCGCCCGAGCTGTTGTTTGTGCCCACGCTGGAAAACTTCCATGAGGTGCAGGAACGCAGCGACTACCTGCATTACGCCTGGAACTCGGTGGTCACCAGCGTGCTGTCCACCCTGCTCGGGTTGGCCATTGCCGCCCCGGCGGCCTATGCGATGGCCTTTCACAAGGGCAAGCGCGACAAGGACATCCTGATGTGGATGCTGTCCACCAAGATGATGCCCGCCGTGGGCTCGCTGGTCCCCATCTATGTGCTGGCACAAAAAAGCAGCCTGCTGGACACGCAGCTCGGCCTGATCATCGTGTTCACGCTGTCCAACC
>CALMMY010000377.1 GCA_937868695.1 uncultured Comamonadaceae bacterium | reverse complement strand
TGGGCAGCAACTACACCGTGGTGGTGCTGGGTGCAACCGGCGACAACCAGTACGCCAATGTGCAGGTGGAAGAGTCTCTGCAAAAAGAAGGCTCCGCCGCCATCACCGTGGGCGATAAGCGCTATGAAATTTCAAGCCACTCACGCCTGAACGATGTGCGCATCGAAGGCACAGTCAACGGCCAGCCCTTCACCGCCCAGATTGAGCGTGGCACAGCCAAGAACCCGCTGGTGCTGGTGGTGCAACACAATGGCACCAAGATCGAATCGCTGGTGATGTCACCCCGCATGGCCGAGCTGCACAAGCTCATGCCGTTCAAGGCACCGCCAGACATGAGCCGCTATGTGCTGTCGCCCATGCCCGGCCTGCTGGTCGATGTGGCCGTGCAACCCGGCCAGAAAGTGCAAGCCGGTGAACGCGTGGCCGTGATCGAAGCCATGAAGATGGAAAACGTGCTGTTTGCCGCTGCCGATGGCGTGGTGGGCAAGGTGCTGGCCACCAAGGGTGAAAGCCTGACAGTGGATCAGCCGATTGTGGAGTTCGTGTGATGAGCATCCAGCGCCCCTTCAAAGTGCTGGGCATCCAGCAAATCGCCATCGGTGGCCCGAGCAAGACACGCCTGCAAAAGCTGTGGGTGGACATGTTCGGTCTTGAAGTGACCGGCACCTTCCGTTCCGAGCGCGAGAACGTGGATGAAGACATCTGCGCCATCGGCACCGGCCCGTTCAAGGTCGAGGTCGATCTGATGCAGCCGCTGGACCCCGAGAAAAAGCCCGCCGTTCACGCCACACCGCTGAATCACATCGGCCTGTGGATTGACGATCTGCCGGTGGCGGTGGAGTGGCTGTCTTCGCAGGGCGTGCGCTTTGCGCCCGGTGGCATCCGCAAGGGTGCAGCGGGGTTTGACATCACCTTCCTGCATCCCAAGGGCAACGACGAGTTTCCCATCGGGGGCGAGGGCGTGCTGATCGAGCTGGTGCAGGCACCCCCTGAGGTGGTGAATGCGTTTGCCGCGCTGGCGGCTCAGGCGGGCTGATCGGGCTGCGCTTCGACAATCAGATAGGTTTTGGTGAGGGCTTCCAGCACCTCGAACTCACCCTCAAAGCCCGGCGGGATGTACAGCCCCTCGCCGGGCTTGATTTCTTCATGGCTACCCAGTGGATCGTGGACACGGCACAGCCCGGCCACCACGGTGAACAGTTCGTGCTCGTGCGGCCCCATTGCAATGCGCCAGCGGCCCGGCTCGCATGTCCACAGCCCGCAGTACAGATCGCCCGCCGGTTGTTTGGCTTGCACCAGGTTCCAGGTCTGGCGCATGGGGTTGCCGCGCACCAGGCGTTCGGGGCGGGGATGGTCGATGACGGGTGACCCGTCGAGCTGGGCATGGACTTTGATGAGGCGGCTCATGGTGTGTCGGGAGTCTGCTGTCTGGCTTTGGCGCGGGCAATGGCCGCTTCGATGACCTGGCGCTTTTTGTCGAGCACGGCGGGGTCGGTGTGCAGAGAATGGGCGGGCAGGTCGCTCAGTTTTTGGATGGCTTTTTCTTCAAGCTTTTTTTGATGCTCACGTTCTTCCTGCTGGATGCGCAGGCTGCGGAAGGCATACCGTGAGCGTGCTGTTTCGGCCTGCTCTGGCGACCAGGCTGACCAGCCGGTGAGCGGGCCGGAGGCTGGTTCGGTGCGGATGCAGTCCACCGGGCACACGGGCAGGCACAGCTCGCAGCCTGTACACCAGGGCTCGATGATGGTGTGCATGCGCTTGTTGGTGCCCACGATGGCATCGGTGGGGCAGGCCTTGATGCACAGCGTGCAGCCTATGCACCAGCTTTCATCAATCCACATCACCTGTCGAGGGGCTTCCTGGCCATGCTCGGGGTTGAGCGGCTGCACCGGCTGGCCAGTCAGCCCGGCCAGGCGCTGAATGCCCTCCTGTCCACCGGGCGGGCACTGGTTGATGGCGGCCTGGCCCTGTGCAATGGCCTGGGCGTAGCTGTGGCAATCGGGGTAGCCGCAGCGCTGGCACTGGGTCTGGGGCAGGGCCTGGTTGATGCGCGTGGCCAGGTCAGACCATTCGGACGGGGGCAAGGTGGTGTCTGTGCGGAGTGGGGCGGGCATGCCTGGGCAGGGGAGAAGCCTGTGCGGGATGTGGGAGAGCGGGGTAACGGAGGTCTGTCGAGGTGTGTTCGGCGACCTGGCCGCTGAATGAAAAAAGCGGGCCGCAGCCCGCTTTGGATCATGCAGCCTGTTCAGGCTCGGAAGGCTTGGAGGGAGGAGTCCCCTCGGGTGCCGCCTCTGCCGGTGAGGATGCTTCGGCTGCGGTGTCCGCGCCGCGTTTGGGTGCGGAAGCTTTGGTGGCAGCCGGTTTTTTGGGCGCGGGCTTGGCTGTTTCAGCCACAGCTGCTGTCACCGTTTCGGTCACGGCTGGTGCAGCAGCAGCAACCTGAGTAGCTACAGAGGCCGCAGACTGGGTAGGGGCTGCTGTTTTGAGCGCATGGTCGAGGATGAACTGCTTGACCACGGGGTACACCATTTCGCGCCAGCGGCGGCCACTGAAAATGCCGTAGTGGCCTGCGCCCTTGGCTTCGTAGTGGGTGCGCTGGTTTTGTGGAATGCTGGTACACAGGTCGTGTGCCGATGCGGTCTGGCCGGAACCGGAGATGTCGTCCAGCTCGCCTTCCACCGTCAGCAAGGCTGTGGTCGTGATGTCTTGCGGGCGCACGCGCTCCACTTTGCCCTGGAGGTTTTTGACATCCCATGTGCCGTTGACCAGCTTGAACTCGCGGAACACGGTCTGGATGGTTTCCAGGTAGTAGTCTGCATCCATGTCGAGCACGGCGTTGTACTCGTCATAGAACTTGCGGTGCGCTTCGGTGCTTTCCTTGTCGCCCTTGATCAGGTCGGTGAAGTAGTCGTAGTGGCTGTTCAGGTGGCGGTCGGGGTTCATGGCCACGAAGCCGGTGTGTTGCAGGAAGCCGGGGTACACCTTGCGGCCTGCGCCAGGGAAGGTGCTGGGCACGCGGAAGATCACATTGTTCTCAAACCACTCGATGCTGCGCTGGGTGGCCAGATCGTTGACGGCAGTGGGTGACTTGCGTGCGTCGATGGGGCCGCCCATCATGGTCATGGACAGCGGCGTGGTTTCGCCCCGGCTGGCCATGAGCGACACGGCTGCCAGCACCGGCACGGTGGGCTGGCACACGCTCATGATGTGGCAATTGCCATACTGGCTTTGCAGGTGGCGGATGAACTCCTGAACGTAGTTCACATAGTCATCCAGGTGGAATTCACCTTCTTCAAGCGGCACCAGGCGGGCGTTTTTCCAGTCGGTGATGTAGACCTTGTGGTCTTTGAGCATGGTGTTGACGGTGTCACGCAGCAAGGTGGCGTAGTGTCCCGACAGGGGGGCCACAATCAGCACAGCGGGCTGGCCCTTGAGTTTGTCCAGGGTGCCGGTGTCGTCTGAGAAGCGTTTGAACCTGCGCAGCTCGCAGAAGGGTTTGTTGATTTCAATGCGCTCGTGGATGGCCACATCGATGCCATCGACGTTCACAGAGCGGATACCGAACTCAGGCTTTTCGTAGTCTTTGCCCAAGCGGTAAATCAGATCGTATGCCGCTGAAATGCGCTGCGCCAACGGGAAGTGGCTGAAGGGCATCATCGGGTTGCTGAATATCTTGGAAGCCGTTTGTGCCAAGTCGGCAAAGGGCTCAATCAAGGAGCGTTGGGTGTCGTAGATCTGATAGAGCATGAGGGCATCCTGAAAAAATGTTGCAGTGCAATATAACAGCCTGACCAGTGGATTCCAATGTTCTCTGCATGCATGCCGTGAGAATCACGGTTTGCCATTGGGCAGGGCTGTATCGGGCAGCGAGGGTCTTTCAAGGGGCTGCCGCCCTTATCTCCTTTCGGAAGATCAAATCACTTTGGCGATGGCCTGGCAGACGTAGTCGATGTTCTTGCTGTTGAGCGCGGCCACACACATGCGGCCTGTGTCGGTGCCGTACACGCCGAATTCAGAGCGCAGGCGCACCATCTGCTCTTTGCTCAGGCCGGAGTAGCTGAACATGCCGATCTGGGTGGTGATGAAGCTCATGTCCTTGGTCACGCCAGCGGCTTTCAGGCCATCAACCAGCTTCTGGCGCATGGCCTTGATGCGCACGCGCATTTCGGCCAGTTCCTGTTCCCACTGGGCACGCAGTTCTGCGTTGTTCAGCACGGCGGCCACGATGGCACCACCGTGGGTGGGCGGGTTGGAATAGTTGGTGCGGATGGCGATTTTCAGCTGGCTCAGCACGCGGTCGGTTTCTTCCTTGCTGCTGCCCACCACGCTCAGTGCGCCCACGCGCTCGCCGTACAGGCTGAAGCTCTTGGAGAAAGAGGTGGACACGAAAATGTTCAGGCCAGCGGCCACAAACTTGCCAATGACTGCGCCGTCTTCGGCGATGCCGTAGCCGAAGCCCTGGTAGGCCATGTCGAGGAAGGCGGTCAGTTCGCGGGCCTTGACCACTTCAATCACCTGGTCCCACTGGGCGGCAGAAATGTCGTAGCCGGTGGGGTTGTGGCAGCAGGCGTGCAGCAGCACGATGGTGCCAGCAGGCGCGGCATTCAGCGCGGCCAGCATGCCGTCAAAGTTGATGCCGCCCAGGCCGCCGTTGGCGCTCTGGTCGAAGTAGGGGTAGGTTTCGACCGTGAAGCCTGCGTTGGTGAACAGGGCACGGTGGTTTTCCCAGCTGGGGTCGGAAATCAGCACCTTGGCGGTGGGGCTGACTTTTTTCAGGAAGTCGGCACCGATTTTCAGGCCGCCGGTGCCGCCAATGGCTTGCACGGTGGCCACGCGACCGCTCTTGACCACATCGGAATCGGCACCGAATACCAGTGCCTTCACGCCTGCGTCGTAGGCGGCAATGCCGTCGATGGGCAGGTAGCCACGGGCGGTGGGTTTATCCATCATGGCTTTTTCAGCCGACTGAACGCATTGCAGCAATGGCAGCTTGCCGTTGTCGTCGAAATACACGCCCACGCCGAGGTTGACCTTGTTGGGGTTGGTGTCGGCGTTGTATTGCTCGTTCAGACCCAGGATGGGGTCGCGGGGGGCCATTTCGACGGCGGAGAACAAAGACATGGAGAGAAATCCTGTGGTGGTTTGACTTGAGGGGTCAGCGCCCTTGCCGGAGCTGGGTTAGGCTTGCAGACCAACGCGCGATTTTACCGGGCAGCTCGCCAGATGACACGGCAATGCTCCATATT
>CALMMY010000376.1 GCA_937868695.1 uncultured Comamonadaceae bacterium | reverse complement strand
AGCTGGACGTGAAGTACCAGCCCGTCACCTCGCAAAACCGCATTCCGCTGGTGCAAAACGGCACCGTGGACATCGAGTGCGGCTCCACCACCAACAACGCAGCCCGCCAGAAAGACGTGTCCTTTGCCGTCACCACCTTCGTGGAAGAAGTGCGCATTGCCGTCAAGACCGCCTCGGGCATCAACTCCATTGCCCAGCTCAACGGCAAGAAAGTGGCCACCACCACCGGCACCACCTCTGTGCAAACCCTGCGCAAGAACGAACGCGCCACGGGCGTGAACTTCGATGAAGTGTTTGGCAAAGACCACGCCGACAGCTTCCTGCTGCTGGAAAGCGGCCGCGCCGATGCCTTCGTGATGGACGGTGCCATCCTGGCCGGCAACATTGCCAAAGCCAAAAACCCGGCTGATTTCAAAATTGTGGGCGAGGTGCTGTCGGTGGAGCCGATTGCCATCATGTTCCGCAAGGACGACGCGGCCTTCAAAAAGGCGGTGGACGACAGCATCAAGGCACAGATGAAGTCGGGCCAGCTGGCCAAGCTGTGGACCAAGTGGTTCGAGCAACCCATTCCCCCATCCAACACCAAGGTGGGCATGCCTGCCAACGACAACACCAAGGCCGCCTGGGCCAACCCCAACGACAAGCCCATGGAAGACTACGCCAAGAAGTGAGCCGGGCGACCTGAACTGCAACCAACAAGGAATCCACCATGAGCACATGGGATTGGCAGGTGTTCTGCAAAGACACCATCGACGGTGAGCTGCGGCCCAGTTGCTTCGGGCAAGGCGGCGACATCACTTACCTGGACTGGCTGTTGTCCGCCTGGGGCTGGACGCTCTCCGTCGCATCCCTTGCGCTGGTGGTGGCCCTGATCGTGGGCTCGCTGATGGGCATTTTCCGCACGGTGCCCAGCAAGGCCCTGGTGGCCATCGGCAACGTGTGGACCGAGCTGTTCCGCAACATTCCGTTGCTGGTGCAGGTGTTTCTCTGGTACCACGTATTGCCATCGCTGATTCCGGCACTCAGGGCGGTGCCCAGTTTTGTGCTGGTGGTGCTGGCGTTGGGCTTCTTCACCTCCGCCCGCATTGCCGAGCAGGTGCGTGCCGGTATCGAGAGCCTGCCCAAGGGGCAGCGGTACGCCGGGCTGGCAATGGGCCTGACGCTGCCACAGACCTACCGCTATGTGCTGCTGCCAATGGCGTTTCGGGTGGTGATTCCACCGCTGACCAGCGAGAGCATGAACATCATCAAAAACTCGTCGGTGGCGTTTGCCGTGTCCATTGCCGAGCTGACCATGTTTGCCATGCAGGCACAGGAAGAAACCTCGCGCGGCATCGAGGTGTACCTGGCGGTGACCGCCCTGTACTTCGTTTCCGCCTTCGTCATCAACCGCATTGCGCTGTTCATCGAGCACAAGGTGCAGGTGCCCGGCATGGCAGGAGGACATTGACATGAATCTTGATTTTGCTTTTCTCGATGCCTCGGTGCTGTCGAGCTTTGTGCTCAAAGGGCTGGTCTTTTCGGTGCAACTCACGCTGGTGGCCATGATCGGCGGCATCGTGCTGGGCACGGTGCTGGCGCTCATGCGGCTGTCGGGCAAACCCTGGCTGGTGATGCCCGCTGCGGCCTACGTCAACACCCTGCGCTCCATCCCGCTGGTGATGGTGATTCTGTGGTTCTTCCTGCTCATTCCCATGCTCATCGGGCAACCGATGGGCGCGGAGCTGTCGGCCATGATCACCTTCACGGTGTTTGAGGCGGCTTACTTCTCCGAAATCATGCGGGCGGGCATACAGAGCGTGCCCAAAGGCCAGGTGAATGCCGGTTACGCCGTGGGCATGACCTACGGCCAGACCATGCAGCTCATCGTGCTGCCACAGGCTTTCCGCAACATGCTGCCGGTGCTGATGACGCAAACCATCATCCTGTTTCAGGACACCTCGCTGGTGTACGCCATCGGGGCCTACGACCTGCTCAAGGGCTTTGAAGTGGCCGGCAAAAACTTCAACCGCCCGGTGGAAACCTACCTGGTGGCCGCCGTTGTCTATTTCGCCATCTGCTTCTCGCTGTCGATGCTGGTGCGTCGCTTGCAGAAAAAAATCGCCATCATCCGCTGAAGCCACAGCTTGAGAATTCGGAGCATTCCCATGATCGACATCAAAAACGTTTCCAAGTGGTACGGCAGCTTCCAGGTGCTGACCGACTGCACCACCTCCA
>CALMMY010000375.1 GCA_937868695.1 uncultured Comamonadaceae bacterium | reverse complement strand
ATGCCAGCCGTTCATTCCCCCAATCCCTATCCGTCTGTCCGTCTGCCGGTGTTCGCCCGCAATGTGGTGTCCACCTCGCACCCGCTGGCGGCGCAGGCGGGCCTGCACATGCTGCGCACGGGGGGCAATGCCGTCGATGCCGCCGTGGCCGCTGCGGCGGTGATGACGGTGGTGGAGCCCGTGAGCAACGGCCTGGGCAGCGATGCGTTTGCGCTGGTGTGGGCCAACGGCCAGCTGCATGGCCTCAATGCCTCGGGCCGCGCACCGCAGGCCTGGACGGCTGACTACTTCACCTCGCGCCTGGGGGCGGCTGCCCTCACCCCGCCCAAGCGCGGCATGAACAGCGTGACCGTGCCCGGTGCCGTCAGCGGCTGGGTGGCGCTGAGCGAGCGGTTTGGCCGCCTGCCTTTCGAGGCCCTGATGCAGCCCGCCATCGACGTGGCCGAGCGCGGCTACGCCGTGCCCCCGGTGGTGCAGGGCAAGTGGGTCGCCGTGGTGGCCGAGCTGCAAGGCCAGCCCGGCTTTGCCGATGCGTTTCTGCCCAGGGGGCGTGCGCCGCTGGTGGGCGAGCTGTTCCGGTTTCCGGCGGCGGCGCGTGGCCTGCGGGCCATTGCCGCCACGCGGGGCCAGGCCTTCTACCAGGGCGAAGTGGCCCAGGCCATCGCCCGCTTTGCAGCGCAGCACGGCGGCGCACTTACGCTGGCCGACATGGCTGCCCACACGCCCGAGTGGGTCACGCCCATTGCCCGCCACTACCGGGGCCACACCCTGCACGAAATCCCGCCCAACGGCCAGGGCATGGCCGCCCTCATCGCACTGGGCCTGCTGGAGCAGTTCGACCTGTCGGCCCTGCCCGTGGACGGTGCGGCCTGCCAGCACTTGCAGATCGAGGCCATGAAGCTCGCCTTTGCCGATGTGTACCGCTACGTGGCCGACCCCGCCGCCATGGAAGTGACCCCGGCCCAGATGCTGGATGCCGACTACCTGGCCCGGCGTGCCCGCCTCATCGACCCCCGCCGCGCCAGCACCCCGCAAGCTGGCAGCCCCGCCGACCCGCACCGTCAGGGCGGCACCATCTACCTCACGGCGGCTGACGAGCAGGGCATGATGGTCAGCTTCATCCAGAGCAACTACATGGGCTTTGGCTCCGGCTGCGTGGAGCCCAGCTTTGGCATCAGCCTGCAAAACCGGGGCCACGGCTTTGCCCTGCCCGCCAGCCCGCTCAACCCCGCCAACCGCGTGGCACCGGGCAAGCGGCCCTTCCACACCATCATCCCCGCCTTCCTCACCCGGCCCGTGACCGGGGCCGATGGCGCACCACTGTGCGATGCCGAAGGCCAGCCGCTGGCCGAGCCGGTGATGAGCTTTGGCGTGATGGGGGCCAACATGCAGCCCCAGGGCCATGTGCAAACCCTGGTGCGCCTGCTCGACCACGGCCAGGGCCTGCAAGCCGCGTGCGATGCGCCGCGCTGGCGCTTCAACACCGGGCTGTCGCTCAGCGTGGAGGCCGCCATGCCCGCCGCCACCGTGCAGGGCCTGCGCGACCTCGGCCACCAGGCCGACATCAATCCCGACCCCTACCAGGACTTCGGTGCAGGCCAATTTATCTGGAAGCTGGGCGACCCGGCCTCCGACGGCTACGTGGCCGCCAGTGACCCCCGCCGCGACGGGCTGGCCGCAGGCTGGTAACCTCGCCACATGCCCAATGCGCACCACAATGAAGCCTTAGCCGCCAGAAAAAACATGCTCATCGGCCTGGCGCTGGCCGCTGCTGGCTCCATCGCCTTCAGTGGCAAGGCCATCATCGTCAAGCTGGCCTACCGGCACGGGGTGGATGCGGTCACCCTCATCATGTACCGCATGCTGTTTGCGCTGCCGCTGTTTGCCGTCATGGCGTGGTGGGCCAGCCGGGGCAAGCCCGCACTCACCCGGCGCGACTGGCTGGGCATCGCCGGGCTGGGCTTCACCGGCTACTACATGGCCAGCTTTCTCGACTTCTGGGGCCTGCAATACATCAGCGCCAGCCTGGAGCGCCTCATCCTCTACCTCAACCCCACACTGGTGCTGCTGCTGGGCTGGGCGCTGTACCGGCGGCGCATCGGTCGCATGCAGGCCATTGCGATGGCGGTGAGCTACGGCGGCGTGCTGCTGGTGTTCGGCCACGAGGTGAAATTTGACGGCAGCCAGACGCTGATTGGCGGCGCACTCGTGCTGGGCAGTGCCATCAGCTACGCCATCTACCTGCTGTACAGCGGCGAGATGGTCAAGCGCCTGGGCTCGCTGCGGCTGGTGGGGCTGGCCACCACCGTGGCCTGCGTGCTGTGCATCGGCCAGTTTGTGCTGCTGCGGCCCTTCAGCGCCGCGCTGGTGGCCCCCGAGGTGATCGGCCTGTCGGTCATCAACGCGCTGGCCTGTACCGCCGCCCCGGTGCTGATGGTGATGATGGCCATTGAGCGCATCGGCTCCGGCCTGGCTGCGCAGACCGGCATGGTCGGCCCCATGTCCACCATCGGCATGGGCGTGCTGATACTGGGCGAGCCTTTCAACGGCTGGATTGTGGTGGGCACGGTGCTGGTGATGAGCGGGGTGTTTCTGGTCACCCGCTTCGCTGGCAAATAGCCAGACCCCGTGCGCTCGGTGGCCGTTTTGGGCTTATTTGTGGCTCAGGCGGTCCATCACGGCAAACAGCACGCCCGACACCACAAACGTCATGTGCAGGCCGATTTTCCAGGCCAGTTGCTCGTTGGACATGGCTTCGGTGTGCATGAACGCTTTCAGCAGCTCAATACCCGAAATGGCCACGATGGAGCCAATGATCTTCATCTTCAGGTCAGAAAAGCCCACATGGCCCATCCACTCGGGCTTGTCTTCGTGGTCGTTCACGCCGATTTTGGAGACAAAGTTCTCGTAACCGGCAAACACAATGATGATCATCAGGTTGGCAATCATCACCACGTCAATCAGCGACAGCACGCCGATGATCACGTCAGCAGGCTCGCCCGTGAACACCACGGGCACAAACTTGATGAATTCTTTGGCAAATTTCACCAGCAGCAGCGCCAGGGCCAGCACCAGCCCCAGATAAAACGGGGCCAGCAGCCAGCGGCTGTTGAACATGAAGGACTCAAGGAAGTGTTCGGCTTTTTTCATGCGTGTATTGCGCGGGAAACCCCGGCATTCATGCCGGGGAGGCAGAGCGCATCGTGCGAAGCACGATCTCTTCCTGCGTCTGGTTTGCTCTGCTGTTGGTAACCATATCCGTCACCGCGTTGCACCCGCGTGCAGTGCCGGTGCGAGATACCCTGAACCACACCCTCCTGGGTCTGGATGTTGAAGCTTCCCGTGGCCCGAATGGCAACCCTGCCTTGGTGGCAGCCCGCTTTCTTGCCTGCTGGCACCACGGCCTTGACCAGATCGCCCGTGGCAAATCCTTTGACCGATTTCTCGCGCATCAGGTAGCCTCGTGGGAACCCGAACTTGTCCAGGCGTGTGCGCTGATAGCTGCCTCTGCCTGTGCATTTGATCTGCAATGTGGGCCTGTTCCAATTCACCACCCAATCCACATCGCCTACGCACGCGGCATCCAGCGCATGTGTCTTTGGCACATGGTTCTGCTGCCTGTTGAACTTGGTTCGCCCACCGCTTGAAGTGACCACTTCGATGCCTGTTTGCTTCAAGCTCTGGAACAACACCCATCGGGTTGTGTTGACGGCGGCAGCATCACGCAATGGCTTCTTGGCCTGGGACAAAATTCTCTTGAGAACTTCAGGCTTCTTGGCAAGAAACACCTCGATGGGCAAAGCCGCCTTCTTCTCATTGCAGCACTGGCACGCAAGGGTCAAATTGCTCTCTCGATTCGATCCACCTTTTGAGCGCGGGTGAATGTGTTCGATCTGCAAAGGCACATTCTCAGCCCCACAGTACGCACATTTGCGGCCCCACTTCTCCAGGAGAAATTCGCGCAATTCGTAACCAGAAAGTGTGCCTTGCTGGTACTCGATGCCCTCTATACCTGGGGTCTGCATGGCCTGCATGTCAAAGCGCACCAGCTCCTGGCTGATGGAGCGAACAGGTGCCCAGCGCACGATGCGATTGACCCAAGCCAACGTGCCATCCACCCTGTGTTGCAACGATGGGGCGATCCAGCCTTCACCCTTGTTGCCCCTGTTCAGAAATCGGGGTGCGCGGTAGCGCAACTGGCTCCTGCGCCTGCGACGCATCTGGCGACGAGCGGTCAGTGCCTCGCTGATCTGTCGGCCTCGGTGTGCGATTTCAACCAGGCTGAGCACCACAGCACCCTTGCTGATTTCTCCGGTGTCAATGTCCAGCTTTTGGGCATCCCGCACCAGTGCCATGCCCGTCGTTTTGCTGCCTGGGTCGATCTTCAGAGACAAAGGCTGCAAGTTGCAATGCCCTGCCTTGACATCGACCAAACGTATGACAAAAGGCACGAGCCGATGCACGCGGGCACGTCCACGCGCGAGCAAAAGCCTCGCACGCTTCTGTGTACACGGCATCACCGCCACACCCTGTCGATCCAACACAAACACGCTCAAACCATTTCTCCAGAATAAATTGCTGTCTTTCCAGCAGTCAGCCCGTAAGGGTCTTGTGACGCGCACCTTTCGGTGCGTCTCCCCTCGACCATGTTGCAGTCCGGCTTGGATGGCGGGGCCGTTTCGTGCGTACCCAATGGCTTGTCTGCACCACCGCCTTCGAGAGCC
>CALMMY010000374.1 GCA_937868695.1 uncultured Comamonadaceae bacterium | reverse complement strand
CTGGCGCATGCGCTCTCGCGCTCGTTCGGCTTGCAGTTTTCGCGGGTGCAGTTCACCTCCGACCTGATGCCCTCCGACCTCTCGGGCGTGTCGGTGTACGAGCGCGGCAGCGAGCAGTTTGTGTTTCACCCCGGCCCGGTGTTTGCCCAGGTGCTGCTGGCCGACGAAATCAACCGCGCCAGCCCGCGCACCCAGAGCGCCCTGCTGGAGGCGATGGAAGAGCGGCAGGTAACGGTAGAAGGCGAAACCCGCCCGCTGCCCAGCCCGTTTTTCGTGATCGCCACCCAGAACCCGCTGGATCAGCTGGGCACGTATGCGCTGCCCGAGTCGCAGCTGGATCGCTTTCACATGCGCCTGAGCCTGGGTTACCCCGACAGGCAGGCCGAGCGCGAGCTGCTGCAAGGCCACGACCGCCGGGCCATGCTGGCCCAGTTGTCCGCCGTGCTCGGCCCCGGCGAGCTGTCTGCACTGCAAAAACACATCCAGACCATCCACACCGCTGACCCCGTGCTGGACTATCTGCAAGACCTGGTGGCGGCCACGCGCAACGGGCGCTGGTTTGTGCAGGGGCTGAGCCCCCGTGCGGCCATTGCCGTGGTGCGGGCCGGGCAGGCACAGGCCTTTCTGAGCGGACGCAACTACGTGGCCCCGGACGACATCGCCGCCATCCTGCCCCAAACCATTGCCCACCGCCTGAGCCCGCTGCACAACGCCGGGCGGGGCGCACAGGAACAGGTGCGTGCGATGGTGGAAGCCACTCCCCTGCCCTGACCGTTTCCCGAACCTCCACACAGATGGCCCACACCCCTGCTACCCCGGCCTCTTCTGCGCTCGGAGCCATCACGGCCCCGCTGCGCGCACTGTGGCAAGTGCCTGCTCGCAAGCTGGCGGCCATGCTGGAGTCGCGCACCCCGCGCACCGACAACCTGCAACTGACGCAGCGCAACGTCTACATCCTGCCCACCCGGCCCGGCTGGATGCTGGCCATCACCTTGCTGGTGATGCTGGTGGGCAGCATCAACTACCAGCTCAACCTGGGCTACATGCTCACTTTCCTGATTGCCGGGGCGGCGGTGGTGGGCATCCATGTGTGCCACGGCACGCTGCGCGGGCTCACACTCAAGGTCAAACCGCCACAACCCTGCTTTGCAGGCTCATCGGCCCGGCTGGAAGTGGTGCTGATCAGCGACCGGCCATCGGCCCGCTACGGCATCGGCGTGGCCGTGGCCCGGCACAGCGAATGGGCGCATGTGGATGTGCTGCCCCAGGACAGCACCACCGTGGAAGTGGGCTGGCAGCCACCCGCGCGGGGCCGCCACCACCTGCCCACCCTGACGCTGGAAACCCGCTACCCGCTGGGCACCTTCCGGGTGTGGGCCGTGTGGCGGCCTGCGGCCACGGTGCTGGTCTATCCGCAACCCGAAGCACACCCGCCCCCTTTGCCCGCAGGCAGCCCCAGGCAGGGCCAGACCGCCGCCGCCATGCCCGCCAGCACCGGAGAATTTGATGGCGTGCGGGCCTACCGCCGGGGCGACCCGCTCAAAGCCGTGGTCTGGAAGCGGGTGGCCCAGGCCGTGGCGCGGGGCTCTGCCGACCTGGTCAGCCGCGACAGCGCCAGCAGCGGCCAGCACGAGCTGTGGCTGGACTGGCAGCACACCGGCACCAACGACACCGAGTTGCGGGCCTCGCGCCTGACCGCCTGGGTGCAACTGGCCGACCGGCTGGGCCTGAACTACGGCCTGCGCCTGCCCGGCCACCAGATTGCCCCCGGCCAGGGTGCCACCCACCGATTGACCTGCCTCGAAGCCCTCGCACTGTGCTGACACCCACCGCCCCGCCCTCTTCTTCCACTGCGGCCCGCTCGCTGCCCCTGGCACAGCGGCTGGCGCAGTTGCCACGCGACACCCGCGACACCCTGTTTCTGCTGGGCCTGATCGGCTGGGTGCTGCTGCTGCAACTGAACAACCTGCCCGTGTGGTGCTCCGGGCTGGCGGCGCTGGTGCTGCTGTGGCGCGGCATCCTGACCTGGCGCAACCAACCTCTGCCCAGCCGCTGGTGGCTGGTGATTCTGCTGGCGCTCACCATTGGTGCAACCCTGCTGACCTACCGCACCATTTTTGGGCGCGATGCCGGGGTCACGCTGATTGCCGTGTTGCTGGCGCTCAAAACACTGGAGCTGCGTGCCCGCCGCGATGCGTTTGTGGTGTTCTTTCTGGCACTTTTCACATTGCTGACGCACTTTTCTTACTCACAAAGTCTGGTCACTGCGGCGGGTGTGCTGCTGGCGGTGTGGGGGCTGCTGACCGCGCTGGTCAATGCCCACATGCCAGCCGGGCGGCCCTCGCTGTGGGTGGCGGCCAAAACAGCGGGGAGCATGGCCTTGCTGGGCGCACCCATCATGGTCGTGCTGTTCATGCTGTTTCCGCGCATGGCACCACTGTGGGGCGTACCCGTTGATGCCAGTGCAGCCCGCACCGGGCTGTCTGACCGCATGCAGGTGGGCCAGGTCGCCCAACTGGCCCAGGACACCTCGGTGGCCCTGCGCGTGAAGTTCGATGGCCCGCCGCCCCCGGCGCAAGACCTGTATTTCAGGGGGCCGGTGCTCAGCCGGTTTGACGGCATCGAGTGGCGGCCCCAACGCTCCCGCCAGCCCGACGCGTTCCAGCTGGGCGCTGAACTGCGGCCGCAAGGCCAGGGCGTGCGCTACGAAGTGACGCTGCAACCCCACCAGCGCAACTGGGTGATGGTGCTGGATGCCACGCCCACCGCCCCTGCACTGCCCAAGCACAACCTGCACATGACCGCCGATCTGCAATGGCTGACCGAGCGCCCCATCACCGAGCTGGCCCGCTACCGCGCCGAAAGCTTCCCCCGCTTCACCCACGGCCCGCTGCTGCCCGAACTGGGTTTGCAGGATTTTGTCGATTTGCCTCCCGGCTTCAACCCCCGCACCCTGGCCCTGGCCCAACAGTGGCGCAATGAAACACGCCAGAACCCGCAGGCCGAAACGGAGCTGGTGCAGCGCGCCCTCACACTGCTGCGCACCGGCGGCTACCAGTACACCCTCAGCCCCGGCGTGTACGGCCAGCACAGCGCCGACGAGTTCTGGTTTGACCGCAAGCTGGGCTTTTGCGAGCACATTGCGGCGGCTTTTGTGATTCTGATGCGCAGCATGGACATCCCGGCCCGCATCGTCACCGGCTACCAGGGCGGCGAGGCCAACCCCATCGACCAGTTCTGGACGGTGCGCCAGAGCGATGCCCACGCCTGGGCCGAAGTGTGGCTGACTGGCCAGGGCTGGGTACGGGTCGATCCCACCTCATCCGTGTCACCCAGCCGCACCAGCACGCTGGAAACTCTGGAGCCACCGCGTGGCGTGGTGGGCACGGCCATGTTCAACCTCAGCCCGGCAATGGGTGTGCGCCTGCGTGCCACCTGGGATGCCGTCAACAACCGCTGGAACCAGTGGGTGCTGAACTATTCGCAAGACCGCCAGCTTGACCTGCTGAAAAACCTCGGGTTCGACTCTCCCAGCTGGCGCGATCTGGGCTATGTGCTGGCGGGCCTGCTGACCGTGGTCAGCCTGGCCGGTGCGGCCTGGACGCTGTGGGAGCGCCGCCAGCACGACCCCTGGCTGCGCCTGCTGCAACAGGCCCGCCAGCGCACAAAACAGCTCGGCATAGATGCCCCCCCGCACGCCACGCCCCGGCAACTGGCGGCACTGCTGCAACAGCACTGCGCCACCCAGCCCGAAACCACCGCCGTGGTGCAATGGCTGCTGGCCCTGGAAACCATCCGGTATGCATCCCCCCGCACGGCACACGCTGCGTCCACAGGCCGCCAGCCCGCTGCCCGGCACCAGCCCGACACCGCCCTGCTGCGACCACTGCAACAACAGTTCAAAACCCTGCGCTGGCCCCAGGCCAACACCATGCCTGTGCGCCCCCCTTCATCGCCCCCTCCCCATTCACCCCGCCAGGCCTGACCGCTCTGACTGTTTTTCCCGCTTTCGCATGCGCCCAACTTTTGCCAGACTGCTGGCCATCAGCACCATCATTTCAATCGCTGCCTGCGCCCTCCCTGCCAGCGCAAAAGACCCCAAAAGCATTGAAAAAAAGCCGGCCCAGGCCGCAGCCGAATCGTTCAGCACGTATGCCAACCACCCGGTGGCCAATCTGTTTGCCGAAGACGTAGCCCACCGCCGTGGGCTGGATGCCGACAGCGTGCGCACCCTGCTGGCCCAGGCCCGCAAACTGCCGCGCGTGCAGCAACTCATGCGCCCGGCCACCAGCGAGACCGCAAAAAACTGGGCCGCCTACCGCGCCCGCTTCATTGAGCCTGTGCGGCTCAAGGCAGGCCAGGCCTTCTGGCAACGCCACCGCCCGTGGCTGGACAAGGCCCAGGCCGAAACCGGGGTGCCCGCCAGCCTGATCGTGGGTGTGATCGGGGTGGAAACCCTGTATGGCCGCCACATGGGCGACTTTCGGGTGCTCGATGCCCTGGCCACACTGGCCTTCGACTTTCCGCCTGAGCACCCGCGCGCGGCAGCCCGCAGCGCGTTTTTCAGAGACGAGCTGGAACAGTTTCTCAGTCTGATCCAGCGCACCGGCCAGGATGCCACCAGCGTGCGTGGCAGCTACGCCGGCGCAATGGGCATGCCCCAGTTCATGCCCAGCAGTTGGGTGAAGCACGCGGTGGACTTTGATGGCGATGGCCGGGTTGACCTGCAAGGCAGCGCAGCCGATGCGATTGGCTCGGTGGCCAACTACTTTGTGGCCTTCGGCTGGAAGCCCGGCATGCCCACGCACTACCCCGTTGGTTTCGATGGCACCCGGCTGGACATGGATGCCCTGATGGCCCCCGACATCCTGCCCACCTTCAGCCCAGCCAGCTTCGAGGCCAAGGGCGCGGTGCTGACCGAAGAAGGCCGCGCCCACCCCGGCCCGCTGGCCCTGATCGAGCTGCACAACGGCAAAACCGGCCAGCCAGCCAGCTACGTAGCGGGCACCGAAAATTTTTATGCCGTCACCCGCTACAACTGGAGCAGCTATTACGCACTGGCCGTGATCGAGCTGGGCCTGTCTGTGGAAGCACGCATGCGCGGTGTGCCCTTGCCCCTGTCGATGTCAGACAGCACCACCCGGTTGCGCCCCTGATCTTTGGCCCGATACAGCGCGGCATCGGCGGCATGAACCAGAGCATCACGGGCATCACCTTGCGTAGGAATGCCCACCGCCACACCCAGGCTCACCGTCACCACAGCGGCCACGCCTGAGTGGGCATGCGCTATGCCAGCGGCCTGGATGTTGGCCCGGATGGACTCGGCCACCGCCATCGCATGGATCACGCTGGTGCCCGGCAGCACCACCACAAATTCCTCGCCACCGTAACGGGCCACCAGCTCGCCAGCCCGGCGCAGCGTGGTCAGCAACACCTCACCCACCCGGCGCAGGCATTCATCGCCCTGCTGGTGGCCGTAATGGTCGTTGTAGGCTTTGAAGTGATCCACATCCAGCATGATGACGGCCAGCGGGGTGGCTTGCCGCAAGGCACGCTGCCATTCGTCCAGCCACACCGCATCGAAGCGGCGGCGGTTGGCCAGGCGGGTCAGCGCATCGGTCACGCTCAGCACCTCCAACTGGTGGTTGACTTCTTCCAGCGCCTGGGTGCGTTGCTGAACCTTGTCCTCCAGCTCGGTGTTGGCCTGCGCCAGGGCCACACGCAGACGCAACTGCTCGGCCAGCTCGGTCTGCAAGCGAACGGAATAGCGCCAGCCGGCCCACAGCAGCAGCAAGATGGCAACCAGCCGCAATGACAAAGTCAGCTTGCGCAACTGGTCGTGCTCGCGGGCCGTGTTGGTCAGCTCGATGGACAACGCCCCCACAGCGGCTTC
Source organism: uncultured Comamonadaceae bacterium (assembly GCA_937868695.1). Classification (GTDB taxonomy): domain Bacteria; phylum Pseudomonadota; class Gammaproteobacteria; order Burkholderiales; family Burkholderiaceae_C; genus UBA2334. Next base: position 7,734 of record CALMMY010000374.1, on the reverse strand, counting down.
GCTGTTGATTTCGTAGAGTTTGAGTGCCATGCCGTAATCGCTGGCCAGCAACACCTGGTAAGCATCGGGCCATTTTTCCTGGCGCATCAGATCGAACACCCGTGACTCGACCGTGCGCAGTGCTTGCTGCTCCTGACTCAGCGCCAGCACATCGCCCGCCAGGGTCATGGTCTGTGTCAGTTGCAGCACCTCTTGCATGGTGGCATCAAACTCGATCTGGAGCGACTGGTAGCTGGCCGCACGCAAGCTGTTTTTCTCCAGCACCGCCATCGCAATGACGCTGGTCAAGCCCTGGTTGAGCCTGAGCATGCGTTCCAGCCCCAGCTGAATGCGCATGGACTGGTGGTGCAGCTGGTTGGCCTTGAAGTCGGTGTAGAAACCACCCACAAAAGCCACCAGCAACAACCCCACTGCCAAATGGATACTGCCTAAAAATCGCATGGAGTCCTGCCAATGTGAAATCAAAAAGACAGGAAACTCACTGGATGACTTTGTCGGCTTTGGCCAACAGGTCAGGGGCCAGCGTCACGCCCTGGGCCCGCGCTGCCCGCAAGTTGATCACCAGGCTGAACTTTTCCACTGGCCCCCAGGGCACATCGCCCGGTGAAATGCCCTTGAGCACCAGCGCGGCCTTGCGCCCCGCCGAGTAGCCCACCAGAAAATAATCCAGCCCGTAGGCCAGCACCGCGCCGCGCGCCACGCTGTCAATGTCACCGGCAAACAACGGAATTTTGCGCTGGTCGCACACGCGCGCAATGGCCTCCAGGGCGGCCACGGTGGTGTTGTCGGATGTGATGGTGAAGGCTTGCACCTTGTCGGCCAGCTGGGCGGCGGCGACACCGACCTCCGCACTGCTGGCCACGGTGGCTTCGATCAGGGTCAGGCCCAGGCGCTGGGCCGCCTCGCGCATGGATTGGACGTGGGTCAGCGAGTTGCTTTCCTGCGGGTTGTAGATGGTGCCCCAGACCTTGGCTTTGGGCATGACCTTCGCGTAGGTTTCCATTTGCAGCTGCACAGGCCACAAATCGCTCAGGCCGGTGACGTGGGTGCCGGTTTTCTGGCCTGGCGCACTGCCCGCTGGCACCAGCCCGGCCCGCACCGGGTCGGTAACCGAAGAAAACACCATCGGTATGCGGCTGCCTGTGCGCATCACGGCCTGCGAAGTGGGTGTGGCAATGGTGTGGATCAGATCCACCTTGGCCTGCACCAGCTCGCGGGCAATGGCCTCGGCGCGGGCCATGTCGCCACCGGCATCGCGGCGCAGGTAGGTGACATTCACCCCTTCTTTGAAACCGGCACTGGCCAGCCCGGCTTCAAAACCCTTTTCATCGGCATCCAGGGCCGCGTGCGACACGATTTTGGTCACCCCGATGCGCACCATCTTGCCCGCCTGGGCCTGCACCACCCCAGGCCAAGCCCAGGCCGCACAGACCGACAGCGCCCCCCCCAGCCATTCGCGGCGCGAAGCGGCGGGGCAATACGGTGAAAAGCTTGGTTTTTCAGACATCTGGACTCCTGCAACTGGCCTGTGTGGTCATGATGACACAATGCCACGCAATCCTCCACACCGCAGCCCTCCACCACCCCTGTGCAGCCTTCCAATTGCACACGCACACCAGCCCATGACGATGTCCAGCACCCCATCCCAAGGCTGCCCGGCGATGCACTGGTCATGCAGGAACGCATTACCAAAGTGCTTGAACTCAACAACCAGTTCTATCCCGGCAAGCCTCTGAGCTTTGCCATCGGCCAAGGCACTTGCCAGGCCGGGGAGTCACTGGATCAGACCATCCAGCAGGCCGACCGGGCCATGTACGAGGCCAAGGCAGCCCACTACAAAGCGCAGACCAAAGACCGGCGCGCCCGCTGAACAGGTTTCAGACCGATGCGGGCATCAGGAAGTCGCGGCTGATGCGCCAGCCCAGGTTGTTGACGCGGTCCAGGAACTGCGTGAGGAAGGCATGCAGGCCCGTAGCCAGGATTTCGTCGATGCGGGCATATTGCAGATCGGCCCGCAGCTTGCCGGCAATGCGCTCGGTTTCGGCTGAATGGCTGTTGGTCACCAGCAGCAGGTTGGAGACCAGCTCGTTCATGCTGGCCGCCAGGCTGCGGGGCATGTCGGGGCGCAGGATCAGCAGTTCGGCTACCAGCTCAGGCTTGATGACATCGCGGTACACCTTGCGGTACACCTCGAAGGCACTGACGCTGCGCAAAATGGCGCTCCAGTGGTAGAAGTCGTACTCCTGGTCCATCTCGCTGGCGGTGCCGAAGAAGTCGCTTTCCACGGCATGGAATTTCACATCCAGCAAACGCGCCGTGTTGTCGGCCCGCTCCAGAAACGTGCCCATGCGGTAGAAGTGGAACGCCTCGTCTTGCAGCATGGTGCCGATGGCCACGCCGCGCGACAGGTGCGAGCGGTGCTTGACCCACTCGAAAAACGCCGCCGGGTCGCGCTCGAAGTCTTTGCTTTTGAGGTAGCTGGTGAGCTTGAGCCAGGTGCTGTTCTGGGTTTCCCACACCTCTGTGGTGAGGGTGCCGCGCACGGCACGGGCGTTTTCGCGGGCAGCCGTCAGGCAGGAAGCGATGCTGGACGGGTTGTCCAGATCGCGCACCATGAAGTCCATCACGTTGCGCGGCGTGATTTCACCGTACTTGGCCTTGTAGGCAGGCATCAGCTCGCTGATGGTCAGCAGGCCTTCCCAGCCCACCTGGGCCACGGCGGCGGATTGGGGCAGCAGGCTGGTCTGGTAGTTGACATCCAGCATGCGGGCGGTGTTTTCGGCCCGCTCGGTGTAGCGGGACATCCAGAATAAATGGTCAGCGGTTCTTGAGAGCATCTTGGGCTTTCGGATCAGCAGGAGTGAGCAGGGATTGCGCTCGACACAACAAAATGGGTAAACGGTTCGGGTTCTGGCCGCAGACGCAGCTCAGCGCTCCAGAATCCAGGTGTCCTTGGTGCCACCGCCCTGCGAGGAGTTGACGACCAGGGAGCCTTCCTTGAGGGCGACTCGGGTCAGGCCACCGGGCACCATCTGCACCGTTTTTCCGCTGAGCACAAAGGGGCGCAGGTCGATGTGGCGCGGCGCGATGCCTTTTTCCACATAGGTGGGGCAGGTGGACAGGCTCAGCGTGGGCTGGGCAATGTAGCCACCGGGATTGGCTTCGACAGCCTTGCGGAAATCCTCGATCTCGGCCTTGGTGGAAGCAGGCCCCACCAGCATGCCGTAGCCACCGGCACCGTGCACTTCCTTCACCACCAGGTCTTTCAGGTTGGCCAGGATGTACTTCAGATCATCGGCATTGCGGCCCATGAAGGTGGGCACGTTGTTCAGAATGGGTTTTTCGCCCAGATAGAACTCGATCATCTTGGGCACATAGGGGTAGATGGACTTGTCGTCGGCCACACCCGTGCCAATGGCGTTGCACAGCGTGACGTTGCCCTTGCGGTACACGTCCAGCAGACCGGCACAGCCCAGCGTGGACGTGGGGCGGAAGACCAGGGGATCGAGGAAATCGTCATCCACCCGGCGGTAGATCACATCCACACGCTTGGGGCCACGGGTGGTGCGCATGTAGACAAAGTCGTCTTTCACGAACAGATCCTGCCCTTCAACCAGCTCCACACCCATCTGCTGGGCCAGGAAGGCGTGCTCGAAGTAGGCGCTGTTGTACATGCCGGGGGTCAGCACCACCACCGTGGGCTGGGCCGATTGGGCTGGGCTGACCGCACGCAACGTTTCCAGCAACAGGTCGGGGTAGTGGGCCACGGGGGCCACGCGGTTCTGGGCAAACAGCTCAGGGAACAGCCGCATCATCATCTTGCGGTCTTCCAGCATGTAGCTCACGCCGCTGGGAACGCGCAGGTTGTCTTCGAGCACGTAGTACTCACCCTTGCCGCTGGCATCGGGGGCCCGCACGATGTCGATGCCGCTGATGTGGCTGTACACACCGCCGGGCACGTCCACGTTCATCATCTCGGGACGAAACTGGGCGTTCTGGAAAATCTGCTCAGCCGGAACGATGCCCGCCTTGATGATTTCCTGGCCGTGGTACACGTCGTGGATGAAGCGGTTGAGCGCATTGACGCGCTGCACCAGCCCGGCCTCCATGCTTTGCCACTCATCGGCGGGAATGACGCGTGGAATCAGGTCGAACGGAATCAGGCGCTCGGTTCCGGAGCCATCCTCATCCTTGGCACCGTACACGGCAAAGGTGATGCCGACGCGGCGGAAGATCATTTCCGCTTCTTCGCGGCGGGCTTGCATCACATCGTCGGGTTGCAGAGCCAGCCAGTCGGCATACGCCTGGTAGTGAGCCCGAACTTGTTCGGGCGATGCGTTCATTTCATCGAACTTCTGGATTTGCATGGGCAGTCTTCCTTATTGACTTTCTGAGTGTCCTCAGCCACAGCTTAGCAATAAGCGGGCCAATTCGGGTTAATCTGGATCAGGGGCAGGCTCTGTTCTTGTTTCTTCCCTGGGTTTTTGCGGGGCTTGCCACTGCCAGTAGCGCACACGCTGCTGCCGCTGGCAATCCAAGCTCTGCGGGGCCACGCTGCGCCAGCGAGCGGCTCCGCAAGCGGGCGTGGCCACCCAGGCGATGCCCCGCTCTTCGTACGCCCGCACCGTCTGGGCAGCCGGGTGGCCGTAGCGGCTGAGGTAGCCAGCCTGCACCACCACATGGGTCGGACGCACGGCATCCAGCAAGGCCGGGCTGGATGAAGTGCGGCTGCCGTGGTGCGGGGCCAGCAGCCAGTCGGCACGCAAGCCAGGGTTGGCCTGTACCAGCTCAGCCTCCAGGGCCGCCTCCAGATCCCCCGTCAGCAACGCCGAACGGTGCCGACCCCTGACCCACAGCACGCACGACAGGTTGTTGCTGCTGGTCGAAGCCTCCAGATGGCGGGGAGCAGGGTGCAGCACCTCAAAGCGCACACCATCCAGCTCCCAGGACTGGCCCGCCTGGCAACGCGTCCACGGCGGTGGCCGGGCCAGAACAGCCTGGGCCTGGGCCGGGTCAGACAGCGCCGACACCAGCGCGGGCGGATCAAACGAAGCCCACACCGCTGCTGTCGGCTGGTCGCCCAGCAACGACAACGCACCGCCCACATGGTCGCCATCGCGGTGGGTCAACACCATGTGGCTGGGCCGCTCACCAAGGGCATGCAGCAAGGGCTTGAGCACGCGCTGACCGGCATCGCTTTGCGGCCCCCACTGCGGGCCGGCATCCACCAGCACGCTGGTGCTGGCGGTGCGGATCAGCACCGCACTGCCCTGCCCCACATCGGCGGCCAGCACCTCAAACTCACCCTGCGCGGGCCGAGGTGGCTGCCACAGCAAAGCGGGCAACACGCACGCCAGGCCCAGCCAGCGCAAGCGCGGCGGCGCGGGCAAGGCCAGCAGCAAGCCACCGGCCACGGCAGCGAATGCCAGCACAGCAGGCGGATGGGGCAGCATCAAACTGGCCCAGGGCCAGGCCGCCAGCCATGCCAGCCACTGCAAGCCCGCCTGCAACAGCCAGGCCGCCAGCTGCCACAGCGCGGGCCACACTGCCCCCGCCAGCGCCAGTGGCGTGATCAGCAGCGTGGCCACGGGTATGGCCACCAAGTTGGCCAGCAGCCCCACCACTGACACCTGGCCAAACCACATCAGTGTCAGCGGAGCCAACGCCAGCGTGATGCTCCACTGGGTGCGCAGCAGGCCGACCAGCTTGCCCCAGCCACGCGCGTGGGCATCCGAGTCCAGCGCCATCAGCACCCCGACGGCCACAAAGCTCAGCCAGAAACCGGGCTGCAGCCAGGCCCAGGGTTCCCAAACCAGCACCACCGCCATGACCACCACACCCACCACCGGCCAGGGCCAGCGCCGCCCCAGCAAACGCAAACCCCACACCACCGCCAGCATCAGCACCGTGCGCTGCGCCGGAATGCCCCACCCCGAAAACACCGCATACGCCAGTGCCAGCACCCCGCCACCCCAGAGCGCCGCCACCGGGGCTGGACAGGCCAGCAGCAGGCGGCTGCCCCAGCGGGCCGACAACGCCGGTGCCCAGCGCCAGGCCCACCCCACCAGCCAAGTACACAGCCAGGCCCACAAGGTGATGTGCAGACCCGAAATGCTGACCAGATGGGCCACGCCCGTGGCCCGAAACACATCCCAGTCAGCAGAATCAATCGCGGCCTGGTCACCCACCACCAGCGCCGCCAGCAAACCGGCTGCACGGTCATCGGCCACCTGCTGCCGAATCTGGCTGCGCAAATGTTCGCGCAGTGGCTGCAACCCGTACCGGGCGGCAGCCAGGCGCACCGGGGGTGGATCGGTGGCCGTCATGCGCACCGTGCCGGAGGCACCCAACCCCTCGCTCCACATCCACAGTTCAGTGTCAAAACCGTGGGGATTGGCCAGACCGTGCGGCTGGCGCAGACGCACCGCCAGTCGCCAACGCTCTCCAGCCTGTGGCACGGCCCCACCGTCCTGGGCCCGCCAGCTGAGCGTCACCCGCCCAGGCAAGCCCGCAGCCGGAGCCGCAACGGGCGCTTGCCACCGCGCAGCAGATGGGGTGCGTGTACCGGCAGCCGTATCCTGGGCGGGCAGTGGCCACTGCACCTGCTCCACCTGAACGGAAAACCGCCAGCCCAAAGGGGTTCGGCGCGGCAAATCGTCCACCTGGCCTGTCAGCAGCAAGGTCTGGCCCTGCCACTGTGCAGCCAGCACCTGCGCCTGGTGGTGAGCAGCCCGCCACCCTGTGCTGCCCGCAGCCAGCAACACCACAGCCAGACCAACCACCACCAACGGGGCACGCCGTCGCCAGCCTGGGCGACCAGCAGCTGGAGGCCCCCACTGAACCACGGCAGCCGACAGCGCGACAAGGGCAACCGCAAGCCCGCAAAAAAACATGTAAACGCCCACCGGCCACAGCACAGGCTGCTGCAACTGCACCACCACCCCAGCCACCCAGGCCAGCGGCATCCACACCCAGGCGCAATGGCCCATCGCCCGCGCGGTCATGCGTGCGGGTTATGCTCAGGTAACAGCCGCAACCGGCCAACCGCCCAAGGTGGCTCATAACTTGCATGCACTGCCGCTGACCGCATCCCTGTCGTCATTCATCGCTCCCTTCAGAAAGCTCTTGACATGGCCATTCACGTCGCCCTCAACCACGTCACCCATTATCAGTACGACCGACTGGTCAAGCTGGGGCCACAGGTGATCCGCCTGCGCCCCGCCCCCCACAGCCGCACCAAGGTGCTGTCCTACTCCCAACGCATTGAGCCGGCCAACCATTTCATCAACTGGCAGCAAGACCCGTTTGCCAACTACCAGGCCCGCCTGGTGTTCCCGGAACCCACACGCGAATTCAAGGTCACCGTCGATCTGGTGGTCGAAATGGCGGTGTACAACCCGTTCGACTTCTTCCTGGAACCCTCGGCTGAAGAATTCCCTTTCAGCTACGCCAAAGACCAGTCTGCCGAGCTGGCCCCCTACCTCGTCACCGAGCCGCTCACCCCGCTGCTGACCGAGTACCTGAAGAAAATCGACACCAGCAAGCAGCGCACCATCGACTTTCTGGTCGGCATCAACCAGCTGGTGCAAAGCGATGTGGGCTACACCATCCGCATGGAGCCGGGTGTCCAGACACCGGAAGAAACGCTGACCAAAGGCACCGGCTCCTGCCGCGATTCAGGCTGGCTGCTGGTGCAACTGCTGCGCCACCTGGGCCTGGCCGCACGCTTCGTGT
>CALMMY010000373.1 GCA_937868695.1 uncultured Comamonadaceae bacterium | reverse complement strand
CGTGATCCGGCTGATGCGCCGCCACCTCAAGCCCTCATCGTTCAGGCTGTGGCGCAAGCGGGTGACTGGCCGGGCCAGCAAACACCGCACACGCCAGGCCCACGCCGGGCGACACCACCCACCGGGCCACTGACATGCGCATGCGCAAAAAACAAGACCTGCCCAGCAAACTCTGCGCTTGCTGCGGCCTGCCCTTCACCTGGCGCAAAAAGTGGGCGCGCGACTGGAACGCTGTGAAGTTCTGCTCCGACCGCTGCCGTCAGCAGGGTGCGGGCAAGGGCGGCCAGGCGCAAGGGCCTGCGGTTGCCAAAAAATGAACCCGCTCACCCCCCACCAGCCAGCATCTGACCTTGCCGCAGCGGCCATACCGGCACCTGCAAACGGGTCAACCAGCTGGCCGACCCACTGGCCCGCAGGCGGCGTGGTGTTCTGGTTCAGGCACGACTTGCGCCTGCACGACAACCCCGCGCTGACCCACGCGGTGCAGCTGGCCCGCGAGCGCCGCACCTGGCTGCTGCCTGTGGTGGTGATTGACCCGGCGCAGACGACCGCCCTCACCCGCTGGGGCTTTGCCCGGCAAGGCCCGCACCGCACACAGTTTATGGACGAAGGCGTGGCTGCACTGGCGCTGGCCCTGCACGCCCTGGACACACCGCTGTGGGTGTGGCACGCCGACCCGGTGGCCACACTGACCGCCTGCATGCAGCAACTGCAAGCCAGTGCGCTGGTGTGCGAAGACATTCCCGCGCCCGAAGAACAGGCCACTGTGGCCGCCATCAGGGCCAAGGCCAACGCAACCACAAGCGCCAGCGGCACCGGGGTGCAGGCAGGTGTGGCCAGGGCCGTGTGTGAGGTGCATGCCGTGTGGCAGTCCACCCTGTACGCGCCCGAAGCCCTGCCCATGCCGCCCCACCAGGTGCCCGACACCTTCACCGCCTTTCGCCGCCAGCTGGAGGCCAGCAGGGCCACCGAAGCCGCGCCCCTGCCCGCCATCACGGCCTGGCCAAAAGTTCCTGGGCACGAGTTCATCCACCCCACCTTGGCAGCGGTGCAGGCTCCATTGGCTGCACACGCGCCAGAACCACTGGCATCGCTGCGCCCCTCGCCCGTGCCAACGCAGGCGCATGCGCCAGACACCGCCTCCACCCCCACCGTAGCCGGGCACGGCGGCGAAGCGGCGGCGCTGGCGCACCTGGCCCGCTACTGCGCCAGCGGGCTGCCCCACACCTACAAGGCCACGCGCAACGCACTCACGGGGTTCGATCACTCCAGCCGCTGGTCGCCGTGGCTGGCCAGCGGTGCGCTGTCGGCCCGGCAGGCGATGGCCGCCATCCGCCAGTTTGAGGCCGAGCACGGGGCCAATGACAGCACGTATTGGCTGTGGTTCGAGCTGCTGTGGCGCGACCACTTTCGCTGGATGCACGTCAAGCACGGTGCGGCGCTGTACCGGGCGCGGGGCCTGGGGCCGTCTCTTTCGCATGCGCCAACTCCAACGCCGCCACCCACGCACAACGCCCAGGGCTTTGCCCGCTGGTGCAGCGGCCACACCGGCCAGCCGCTGGTGGATGCGGGCATGCGCGAGCTGGCCGCCACCGGCTGGCTGAGCAACCGCATGCGCCAGATCGTGGCCAGTTACCTTGTTCACGACCTGGGCGGCGACTGGCGGGCCGGGGCCGCATGGTTCGAACACACGCTGATCGACTTTGACCCGTGCAGCAACCAGGGCAACTGGGCCTACATCGCAGGCCGGGGCACCGACCCGCGCGGTGGCCGCCGCTTCAACACCGAGAAGCAAACCAAAGACCACGACCCCGACGGCCATTACCGCCGCCTGTGGGGCACCACATGAGCGTGTGCCCTGCCGCCGCGTTCACCGCCCCCGCAGCAGCGCCCCCAGCCGCTGGCCGCTGACGCGGTAGCCCTGCACCGTCAGGTGGATGAGGTCGGGGGCCATCAGCGGCGGGTTCTGTGCCAGCCAGCGGCGGGCACCGCCGGGGCCGCCCATGAAGGACTGCCAGTCCCAGAAGCGGCAGCCAAATTCGGCCCCCACCCGCTTTTGCACTTCTGAAATGCTGCGGTGGATGCGCGAGTAATGCAGGGGGTGCAGCGGCGGCGGGCGCGGTGGCTGGGTGCTGCGCTTGGCGGTGCCCGATGCAGCGGCCTGGCGCACGGGCACGCCCCGGTCGGTTGGCCCCAGCAGCATGCAGGCGGCCTGGGGGTAGGCGGTGCGCAGGTTGCGCAGGCCCGTGCGCAGGCTGGCGGCGTATTTGGCGGAGTCGTAACCCGTGTCGCTGCCTTCGTTGGTGCCGTAGGCCAGCAGCAGCAGGTCGTAGCCGCTGCGGGGCGGGCGGCTGGCTTGGCTTTCGCCCCCGGTCTGTGCGTCGGGTGCGGCCAACATGGTGAATGCGGTGGGGTCCACCACTTCCCAGCCCCTGGCCGTGGCCCCCGGTATGCCAAAGGTATCGAGCAGCAGTTTGGGCGGGGTGGTGTGGTGGGGCAGCAGCCCGTCGATGGCCAGTTCGCCGCTGATGAGGCGCAGTTGCACGGTCTGGATGCCGTTGGCCGAACGCAGCTCCAGCAGCCTGTCGGCACTGCGGTCCAGCGACACCACGCGCTCAGGCGCTCCGTTGAGCGAAACAGCCAGCACTGTGTTGTTGACCCTGAGTGCATCGGGCGGCGAGAACGGCACATCCAGCGCGGCCAGGCCCTGGGGCCGGGCGGTGGTGCGGAAATCCAGCCACAGGTAGCCGCCGCTTTCGGTGGTTTTGCCCTGCACCAGGCTGGGCGGCAGCACGGCTCCCGCCGCCTTGGTGCGAAACGCATGGGTGCGGCCCCAACCTGGGCCCACGCAGACTTTGCGCACGGGCAGGCGCACCCCGGCCAGGCCGAAGCTGGCGGGAATGAAGCCGGAGTCCACCTCGTCGGGCGTGTAGCCCAGGCCCTGAATCAGCCCTTCGCTCAGAAACCCGGCGGCGGTGTGGCTGTCGCCCCACAGGGCAATGCGCAAGGCCTGGGGTACGGGCATCGCGGCCACCGCGTCCACCGATGTGAGGTCGGGAACGGGGAGGGGCCACAGATCGGCATCGGCGGTGTCGTCCGGCTCGGGCTGGGGCGGCGGTGGCGTTGGTGTGGTGGGCGTGGGCCGGGCGGTGGGTCGGGGCGGCACCGGGCACACCAGCGGGGCAGGGTCGGCCAGACCGGTGTCTTCCAGCACCACGGCGTGCGCTGTGCCGCTGGCCAGCAGGGTGCCGA
>CALMMY010000372.1 GCA_937868695.1 uncultured Comamonadaceae bacterium | reverse complement strand
TACCTGAACGCCCACCACGGCAGCAGCCGGTTCATGGCCTGGATGGCACCGCTGGCATCGGGGGTGTAGCCTGGCAGGCGGGTCAGTGTCTGTGCCCATGCTGGGGCGGCCAGCAGGGTGCGCAGGGCCAGCACGGCGGGGCTGTCCAGCTCGGATTTCAGACACACCAGCTGGTAGCGTTCCAGCAGCAGCGGGGCAAAGCCCAGTCCGGCTGCGCGGGCAGCAGATTCAGACCCCAACCCCACATCGGCCTGCCCGTTGGCCACGGCCTGGGCCACGGCGGCGTGCGATGGCTGGCTGTGCGCGTAGCCGTTGAGGCTTTCGGCTGACAGTCCCATGTCTTCCAGCAGTTCGTCCAGCAGCACGCGGGTGCCGGTGCCCAGTGGGCGGTTGACATAGCGGGCCTGCGACTGTGCCGCCTGTCTCAGGTTGTGCAGGCGCAGCGGGTTGCCGGGGGCCACCATCAGCCCCATCTGGCGCAGAGCGAATCCAATGATCTTGTGCTTGCCCGGTTTCAGCAGGGGCTTGTAGGTGCGGGCGGTCAGGCTGTGGCGGTCGGGCCGCTGGCGGGTGTGGAAGCCGGCCAGCTGGCAGCGCCCCTCGTTGAGCGAGCGGATGGCATCGACACTGCCGGTGAAGTGAATGTCCAGGTGCAGGCTGGCGTGCTGGCTGGCCAGGTCTTGCAACGCGCTGAGCGCGTCGTCGTGGCTGGCGTGCAGGCCCAGCACCTGGGTGCGCTCGTCAAACACGCTGGCCAGCGCACGTTCCAGCTCGGCGCGCAGGGCCTCGATCTGCGGAGCCAGCCGGGCTTGGGCCAGGCGCTCGGCCCACAGCAGCTTGTCGGCAAACGGGGTCAGGCGGGCGGCCTGCCCACGGTCCCACAGGATGAGGGGCTGGCCCACTTCAATTTCCCACTCTTTCAGCTGGCCCCACACATGGCGATAAGACAGACCCAGCTGCCGCGCTGCCCCTGAAATGGAGCCGCTTTGCCGGGTGGCTTGCAGCAAATCAAGCAGCGGGTTGCCCAGCAGCGGGCCGCGTTCGCGCTGGTGGGTGAACTGGTACACCAAGGCCACCCTGGGCGCGGAGGTGGGGCTGGATACTGTGGAAGCCGTGGTGTCGGTGGCCGCCGTGGCGGCGCTGTCAGGGTTGTGGTGGGCAGGGGTGTCAGAAGGCAGCATGGCCTGAGTTTGCCGCATGTGTTGACCGCCTTGGCCAGGACGTGGGGCAACGTATGCAAACCATTTCATACGGTGTCAACCCCTAAGATTCAACCCGCTTTCTGCCCCTACCATTCAGCGTCGCCAGCCATTGGGAACACGGCGGTTTTGCGGGGTGTGTGGCTGCGTTTTCGAGTTTCATTTCAACGGGTTTTTTCTGTGCAAGCTGCTTCTTTTCTGCTGCTGTCCATACCGCTGTCCCTGCCTTGGTCTGTGCCACGATTCACCGTCCGCATGGGCCTGATCCGCGCATGACGGGGTTTACTGAAAGCATCTGGACTGCGTTGCAGCTGGTGACATCGGGCGATGCCGTGCTGTGGAGCGTGGTGCGCCGGTCACTGGCTGTCAGTGCCACGGCCTGCGTATTGGCTTGTGGTCTGGGGCTGTGGCTGGGGGCCTGGCTGGCGGTGTCGCGGTTTAAGGGGCGCGGGCTGGTGCTGGCGGGCCTCAACACCCTGCTGGCGCTGCCATCGGTGGTGGTGGGGTTGGTGGTGTACCTGCTGCTGTCGCGCTCGGGGCCACTGGGGTTTCTGGGCTGGATGTTCAGCTTCCAGGCGATGGTGGTGGCGCAGACGGTGCTGGTGGTGCCGGTGGTCACGGCCCTTACGCGCCAGGCCATCGAAGATGCCGACCTGGCCCACGGCGAGCAGTGGCAATCGCTGGGAGCCAGCCGCTGGCAGCGGGCGGCCCTGCTGCTGTGGGATGAGCGGTTTGCGCTGCTGACGGTGGGCATCACCGCCTTTGGCCGCGCCGTGTCCGAAGTGGGGGCGGTGATGATTGTGGGCGGCAACATCGACGGCTTTACCCGCGTCATGACCACCGCCATTGCCCTGGAAACCAGCAAGGGCGACCTGCCGCTGGCCCTGGGC
>CALMMY010000371.1 GCA_937868695.1 uncultured Comamonadaceae bacterium | reverse complement strand
CCGCCCAGCAGGCTGCTGACCGCAAAGCAGAACAGCTTTTGGCCGGGGTGGCTTTTCAGCATCCACAGCATGAAACCCGATGCCACCACGCCAATGCCGGTGAAGAACCAACGCTGCCAGCCGCCCGCATCCGACAGAAACGAGAAGGCCGCACCGTGGTTGTGTACCCGCACGATGTTGAAGAACGAAGTCACCAGCGTGCTGTCACCCAGCTGGTAGTAGCCCAGGATCAGCGTTTTGGTGAACTGGTCCAGCACCAGCACGATGGCGGCCCAGCTGAGCCAGGGCACCAGGCTGGCCGATGAGCCGCCCGACATGGCTTTGACCAGCCCCACCTTCTTTGCGGAGGTGCTGGTTTTGCCTGACTTGGCGGCGGCCATCAGGCATGCCCCCGCACTTCGCCCGCGCCGTACAGGTTGCTGGTGCAGCGGCCACACAGGGTGGGGTGGTCGGCATCGTGGCCCACGTCGTCACGGTAGTGCCAGCAGCGTTCGCATTTGGTGCTTTTGGAGGCTTCCACGCTGACATGGATTGCACCGCCAGCTACCAACTGAATAGCGGATGTGATGGTGACGAACTTCAGATCGTCGCCCAGGCTGGCCAGCAGGGCATGGTCGTCAGCGGGCACGGTCAGGGTCACGTTGGCTTGCAGCGACGAACCCACGGCCCCGGTGGTGCGAACGGCTTCGATTTCCTTGTTCACCAGGTCGCGGATTTCGCGGATGCGCTGCCACTTGGCCAGCAGGGCCTCGCTTTCAGCCGTGGCCGGGGCCCAAGCTGTGTAGGTTTCCATGAACACGGATTCGCTGTGTGCTTGGCCTTGCGCCTGGGCCTGTTGGCCCATGAAGCTCCAGGCTTCCTCGGCGGTGAAGCTGAGGAACGGAGCCATCCAGCGCACAAAGGCGTGGGTGATGCGGTGCAGCGCGGTCTGGGCGCTGCGGCGGGCCAGCGAGCCGGGGGCGGTGGTGTAGAGCCGGTCTTTCAGCACATCGAGGTAGAAGCCGCCCAGGTCTTCCGAGCAGAACAGTTGCAGCTTGGCCACCACGGGGTGGAATTCGTACTTCTCGTAGTGGGCCAGGATGTCGGCCTGGAAGGCGGCGGCGCGGGCCAGCGCCCAGCGGTCGATTTCCAGCAGGTCGGCATCGGCCACGGTGTCGGTGGCGGGGTTGAAATCGCTGATGTTGGCCAGCAGAAAGCGCAGGGTGTTGCGGATGCGGCGGTAGGCATCGACCACGCGGGCCAGGATCTTGTCGTCAATGCCCAGGTCGCCTGAGTAGTCGGTGGAGGCGCACCACAGGCGGATGATTTCTGCACCCATCTTGCTGCTGATGGTTTGCGGGGCCACCACGTTGCCCACGCTCTTGCTCATCTTGCGGCCCTGGCCGTCCACGGTGAAGCCGTGCGTCAGCAGGCCCTTGTAGGGCGCGCGGCCATACATGGCGCAGGCGGTCAGCAGCGAGCTGTGGAACCAGCCCCGGTGCTGGTCGTGGCCTTCCAGGTACAGGTCGGCCTCGCAGCCTTCGCCGTGGGCGTGCAGCAACTGGCCGTCGGCCCCGCGCTGGCCGTGGCTGCCCTTGAGCACGGTGGTGTGGGTGGTGCCGGAGTCGAACCACACTTCCAGGATGTCGGTGCTCTTGGTGTAGCTGGCGGGGTCAGTGCCATCACCGATGCGGGCCAGGATGTCGGCCACGGTCAGCTTGCTCCAGGCTTCGATGCCGCCCTGTTCCACCACCTCGGCGGCCAGGTCCACGATTTCGGGCGTGCGCGGATGCGGCTCGGCGCTGTCCACATGCAGCAGAAACGGCAGGGGCACGCCCCACGAACGCTGGCGGCTGATGCACCAGTCGGGCCGGTTGGCAATCATGTCGCGCAGGCGGCCCTGGCCGTTTTCGGGGAAGAAGCCGGTGTCTTCGATGGCGGCCAGCGCCATCTGGCGCAGGGTCTGCGGTGCCTTGTCGGTGGTGAAGATGCCATCGCCCTCGTCCATGCGCACAAACCATTGGGCGGCAGCGCGGTAGATGACCGGGGTTTTGTGCCGCCAGCAGTGCGGGTAGCTGTGGATGATGGCCTGGGTGGCCATCAGGCGGTC
>CALMMY010000370.1 GCA_937868695.1 uncultured Comamonadaceae bacterium | reverse complement strand
TGCCCCAGAGCTACCGCGACGAACTCCAGTCGCTGAACCTGGTGCCCCTGTGGCCCAGCCTGCGCGCCGTGCTGCCGCCAGGGGTGCCAACCCGCCACACCGCAGCCACCCACTGGCCCTATGCCAGCCTCAAGCCCCTGCTGCTGCAAGCCGGCGAACTCACCCCCATCGAAAAAGCCGAGCGCCGCGTGCTGGTGCTGGCCAACCCCGGCCACGGCCTGGAGAACATGAAGGCCAGCCCGGCCATGTACCTGGGCATGCAACTGCTGCTGCCCGGCGAATGGGCCCCCAGCCACCGCCACACCCCCAACGCCGTGCGCATGATCGTCGAGGGCGAAGGGGCCTACACCACCGTCGATGGCGAAAAGTGCCCCATGAGCCGGGGCGACCTCATCCTCACCCCCACCGGCCTGTGGCACGAACACGGCCACGACGGCACCGAGCCCGTGGTGTGGCTGGATGTGCTGGACCTGCCGCTGGTGTACTACATGGAAGCCAGTTACCACATCAACGGCCAGCGCCAGACCGTCAAGCCCGGCAGCGGAGACCGGGCCTGGAGCCGGGCGGGTGTGGTGCCCACCCCGGTGTTCACCCGCAGCCACAAAACCTACCCCATGCTGCGCTACCCCTGGGCCGACACCCGCGCCGCCCTGCTGGGGCTGGCCGAGGATCAGCCCGATCTGGAAGCCGTGCAGGTCACCTACGTCAACCCCGAAACCGGCGACGATGCCGAGAACATCCTGGGCTTTTACGCCCTGATGCTGCGCCCCGGCCAGACGCTGCGCCTGCCCGCCCGCTCCCCGGCCTGCGTGTTCCACCAGATCGAGGGCAGCGCCACCGTCAGCGTGCATGCCACCCAGGCCCAGACCTTCACGCTGGCCGAGGCCGACACCTGCTGCGCCCCCGGCTACACCGCCGTCACGCTGGCCAACACCAGCACCACCGAGCCCGCCTTCATCTTCATGGCCGACGAAAGCCCGCTGCACCGCAAGCTGGGTGTGTACGAAGTTCGCGGCTGAGCCTGTTTTTTGAATCTCACCCCATGACCACCTACCTCTTCCCCCCACCCGCCGTCCAAAGCCTGCCCGTGCGCGGCCAAACAGAGCGCTTCCCCATCAACCGCATCTTCTGCGTGGGCCGCAACTACCACGCCCATGCGGTGGAAATGGGCCGCCCGGTGGACAAAAGCGTGGAGCAAGCCTTCTACTTCACCAAGTCGCCCCAGACGCTGGTGGAAAGCGGCGCGACCGTGGCCTACCCGCCCCGCACCTGCAACTACCACTTTGAAATGGAACTGGTGCTGGCCATTGGCAAAGCCGGTTTCCGCGTGAATGAAGCCAACGCGCACGAACTGGTGTACGGCTACGCCGCCGGTCTGGACATGACCCGGCGCGACCTGCAACTGGTGGCCCGCGACAAAGGCCGCCCCTGGGACACGGGCAAAGACATCGAACAAGGCTCGGTGTGCGCGGAAATCGTGCCCCTGCCCGGCGTGGTGATCGAGGGCGGAGCGATTGCGCTGGAAGTCAACGGCCAGACCAAACAAAGCTCGGACGTGAACAAGCTGATCTGGAACATCCGCGAAATCATTGCCGACCTGTCCACCTACTACCACCTGCAACCCGGCGA
>CALMMY010000369.1 GCA_937868695.1 uncultured Comamonadaceae bacterium | reverse complement strand
CCACAGTCTGCACGGCGCTGGCCTGGGCTTGGCCGGTTTGGCGTGACGCTGTTCACTTTTGTGTGCCCGGCTGCACCACCACAGGTGCATGCTGTGCCGTGGTGGTGCCAAAATAGCCCATGCTCTGTCACGGCATGCCGCTGGTCAGTGCGCCACCCGACCCGGCTTTTTCCTCACACGTCACACCCTACATACCATGACCGCTTCTCCCAACAACTCCCCTGACATTCTGGATGTGGCCGCGCTGAATGACCTCAAAAGCATTTTGGACGATGCGCTGATCGACATCGCCAAAGCGTTTCTGGACGGGCTGGATGCCGATGTGGCGGCGGTTGTGAATGGCCTGCCCGACGATGCCTCTGCCGTCCGGATTGCGGCGCATTCGCTCAAGGGCAGTGCCAGCAACATGGGTGGCAAGGCGCTGTCGGCGTTGTCCTCGGCCATCGAAAAAGCGGCCCAGGCGGGCGACATGGCGCACTGTTCCATTCTGGTGGCCGAACTGCCTTTTCTGGCCAACCGCACACGCCAGGCGCTGCAAGCCTACATCGACCAGGCCTGAGCGAGCTGCTTCTTCCATCCGCAGCGGGTTGGTGTGTTCAGCCTGCCGGCGTGGCGGAGGGGCGGCGGCTCCAGTGGTGCAGCAGCAGCGCACAGGCCCAGCACAGCCAGGCTGTCCACAGGGTGTGGCTGGCGAAGTGGGCTCCCCTGATTTGCTGGGCCATGCCCAACACCACACCCGCTGCCAGCGTGGCAGCCAGCCACCACCGGGCTGCCTGCGGGCGCACGGGCCGCAGCCACGCATAACCGGCCAGAAACACAAACCCCGTGGACGCATGGCCAGCCGGAAAACAGTGCCCGCCACCGCCGTCGCTCATGCCCCAGGCCCAGTGCGAGACCCAGCGGGCCTGCCCGCCAAACGCCTGCAAATCCCAGGGGCAGCTGGTGGTACTCATGCCCTTGATCAGGCTGATGGTCAGGATGGACAGCCAGATGCAACCCACCATCCAGGCCCGTTCCCGACGGCTGAGGGCTTTGAGCACGCCCACGGGCCGGGCGATGCAGACCGTCAGTGCCAGCAGCGCCACCCAGCCCAGATCGCGGGCACCGTTGTGCAGCACCGCACTCAGAAACCACTG
>CALMMY010000368.1 GCA_937868695.1 uncultured Comamonadaceae bacterium | reverse complement strand
CACCCTCCCCAGCACGCCACGTCAGCACGGCATGGCTCGCCACTACAAAAGCCAGCCGAGAAACAACACACACGCCAGCCCAACACGGCTCGCCACCCAAAATGTCAGCCGAGAAACGGCACGCCACCACCAAAGCCAGGCACAAGTAACTACAGATGAATCTACAATCGTTGGCATGGAGCTGGAATGGGATACCGCCAAGGCGGCACTGAACCTAAAAAAGCACGGGATCTCCTTCGAAGAAGCTGAACGTGTTTTCTACGACCTTGGTCGGATCGAAACCTACGATGGCCGAGAAAACTACGGCGAAGACCGTTGGGCAACCATTGGATTGGTCTATTCGGCTGTGCTGTATGTTGTCTACACCGTTCGAAACAGGGAGACTGTCCGCCTTATCTCTGCAAGGAAAGCCAATGCCTACGAGCAAAAACAATACCGTGAAGCGAACTCTTGATCTGAAAAATCCACCTCCGCTCACCAACGAGCAGAAGGCACGGATGGAGTCGGTGGCGGCGATGCCTGATGCGCAGATCGACTACAGCGATGCGCCGTTTTTACCCAATGCCGCTTGGACCAAGGCCGTCGAGTTGCCGAACATGAAACAACAGATCACCTTGCGCATTGATGCGGATGTGTTGGATTTTTTCCGCAATGCAGGAAATCGTTACCAAACCCGCATCAATGCCGTGTTGCGCTCCTACATGGACGCACACAAGGCACACGCGAAATAAGCTCATCACAAATGAGCGCAGCCCTCACCGGCCACTGCCGTACACCACCTCGGGATCGGCCACCGACTGGGTGGATTTCACGCGCAGGTCGGGGGTGAAAATGACGGTGAACACCTTGGAGTCGCCGGTGTTGGGGCCGTCGCGGTAGCGCCAGTCGTAATGGGTTTCCTGCTTGCGCTCGAAGGTGGCGATCTTCATGGGCCTGCCCAGCATGCGGCGCACCGTCTCCATCGGCATGCCCGGCTCGATGCGGGCAAAGTTATCGGGGTTGAGCACCTGGCGCAGCGAAGACATTTTGCCGTCAGGGCCGATGCCGATCATGTAATTGGTGTGCCCGGCGGGCTGGCGGTTGTATTCAAAAATGCGCTCGCCGCCGGGGCCGTCCCAGATGGCTTCGGGCTGGCCAAAACGCTGGCGCACATCGACTTCGGTGGACACGCCCTCTTCCAGCTCCTGGATGTGCTGCACATCGCAGCCCACCAACGAACCGACCACAGAAGCCGTCAGGCAGACCGACAGCAGCAGCGCCAGCGATGGCCTGCGCCACCGGAACAACGGGCCGCGCAAAGAAGGTGAAGCGGAAGAGTGCATGGGCAATGTCCTGGGACGGTGAAATGGGAAGAATCTGGCAGCGGTGCGGGTGACCAGGATAAGGGTAAATACCGAGGCCATCAGACCACTGGTGTCAGCCTGATGCACGCGCGCCATCGCTACATTATTCGCCACCATGCTGCCCGTCATCCCCCCCCACGCCCCGTTTCGCCCCCGCTTGTTCCAGCACCTGCAAGGCTACTCCAAGGCCAATCTGGCCAAAGACATCGGTGCGGGGGCCACCGTGGGCATCGTGGCGCTGCCGCTGGCGATGGCGTTTGCGATTGCCAGCGGGCTCAAACCGGAGGCCGGGCTGTGGACGGCCATCATCGGCGGGTTGCTGGTTTCGCTGCTGGGCGGCTCATCGGTGCAGATAGGCGGGCCTGCCGGGGCGTTCATCGTCATCGTCTACGGCATCGTGGAGCGTTACGGGCTGGCCAACTTGCTGATTGCCACCGCCAGCGCGGGCGTGTTGCTGTTTTTGCTGGGTTTTTTCAAGCTGGGCAGCCTGGTGCGCTATGTGCCGGTGAGTGTGGTCATCGGGTTCACCAACGGCATTGCGGTGCTGATTGCCCTGTCGCAGGTGCGCGACTGGCTGGGGCTGGACATTGCCAAGATGCCCGGCGATTTTTTCAGCCAGATCAAGGTGATTGCCCTCAACCTGGGCAGCTTCAATATCTACGCCTTTGCACTGGGCACGGCCTGTGTGCTGGGGCTGTTCATCTGGCCCAGGCTGTGGAAGGTGGACTCCGCTTTCCGCCAGAAGCTCAATGACCTGAGCCTGCTCAGTGCGCTGCAAGAAACCTCGCGCATGCCTGCGCCCGTGGTGGCGCTGGTCAGCATGTCGGTGCTGGCCTGGGCCATGTCGCTGCCGGTCGAAACCATAGGCTCGCGCTTTGGCGGCATTCCGCAGGGGCTGCCCTCGTTCGCGCTGCCCGATTTTTCGTGGGAAACCGTCAAGCTGCTGGTCACGCCCACCCTCACCATCGCCATGCTGGGGGCCATCGAGTCGCTGCTGTGCGCCCGCGTGGCCGATCAATTATCCGACTTCCCCAAACATGACCCCAACCAGGAACTGATGGCCCAGGGCGTGGCCAACTTTGCGGTGCCGTTTTTTGGCGGCATGCCCGTGACTGGCACCATTGCCCGCACGGTCACCAACATCCGCTCGGGTGCGGCCTCGCCCGTGGCCGGCATCGTGCATGCCCTCACCCTGGCGCTGGTGGTGCTGCTGGCGGCCCCGCTGGCCACGCACATTCCACTGTCGGTGCTGGCCGGTGTGCTGCTGTTTGTGGCCTGGAACATGGGCGAGTGGCGCGAGTTTGCCCGCCTCAAACACTTCAGTGGCCACTACCGGCTGATGCTGCTGTCCACCTTCATTGTCACCATCGTGTTCGACCTGACCGTGGCGGTGGAGCTGGGCCTGGTGCTGGCCGTGGTGCTGTTTGTGCGCCGCCAGAGCGACATTTTCCGCATCGACGAGGTGGCCCGCACCGAGCGGCAAATCACCTTCCGGCTGTATGG
>CALMMY010000367.1 GCA_937868695.1 uncultured Comamonadaceae bacterium | reverse complement strand
TGCTCGCAGTGTGCGGAGGACGGCTCACCCCTTGTCCGGGCGCAGAGTGAGGTAAAGCCACCCTGAACCGGCAGAGCCGAGCAGCGCCGCATCCGGGCGCAGAGTGCAGTCACGTCACCCTGAACCGGCAGAGCCCGAGCGCAGCGCCACCACTTCCCGCCAGACAGGGCATGCCAAAATCTCCGGCATGCTGTTTCTCATTTCACCCGCCAAGGCGCTGGACACCGACACCCCGCCTTGCACCGCCACCCACACCCAGCCCCTGTTCGTGCCGCAGGCCACCGAGCTGATCGGTGTGCTGCGCCAGAAATCTCCGCAGGAGATTGCCAGCCTCATGGGCCTGAGCGATGCGCTGGCTGGGCTGAACGCGGGCCGCTACCAGGCGTGGCAGCCCGAATTCACCCCTGCCAACGCCAAACAGGCCGTGCTGATGTTCAACGGCGATGTGTATGAAGGGCTGAACGCCGCCAGTCTGGGCGAAGACGGCCTGACCTGGGCGCAAGACCATCTGTGCATCCTCAGCGGCCTGTACGGCGTGCTGCGCCCGCTGGATCTGATGCAGCCCTACCGCCTGGAAATGGGCACCCGGCTGGCCACCGCCAGGGGCAGCAACCTCTACCAGTTCTGGGGCAGCCAGATTGCCGACTACCTCAACCAGCGTGCCCAGGCCGATGCCACGCCCGTCATCGTCAACCTGGCCAGCGAAGAGTATTTCAAGGCCGTGGACAAAAAAGCCCTCAAGCCCCGCGTGGTGAGCTGCGTGTTTGAAGAACACCGGGGCGGCGGGCAGTACAAGATCATCAGCTTCATGGCCAAGCGGGCACGGGGGCTGATGGTGCGCTACGCCGTGCAGCAACGCGCAGCCACGCCCGAGGCCCTTCAAGGTTTCAACCTGGAGGGCTACGCCCACGTACCCGCTCTTTCCACCGCCGACAAACTGGTGTTTCGCCGCGACGCACTAACCACCTGACCATGAGCCAAGCCATCACTCCCGAACTTCGCCAGTGGATACTGGCCCAGGTAGCCGCCGGGCACGGCCCCGAAGCCGTGCTCAAAGCCATGACCGGCGCAGGCTGGCAAGAAGATGTGGCCCTCACCGCCCTGGAAACCACCCTGAGCCAACACCTCGCCAGCCACGGTGGGGCCCAGGCACAGGCCGAGGCCCAAGTCCAGTTGCGGGTGCAGACACTGGCACAGGCCAGTCGCTCGGCCAATCAGACACCGGCCACCGCCACCACGGCCCGCCCTCCCGTGCCCGACCCCGATCTCAGCGGCTCGGTCAACCTGCTGGACTTGGGCGACCGCCAGGTGCCAGTGCTGCTGTCACTGGCCAACCCCCGCGTGGTGCTGCTGGGTGGCTTTCTGAGTGACGACGAGTGCGATGGCCTCATTGCCGCTGCCCGCCCCCGCATGGCCCGCTCGCTCACCGTCGAAAACCAGACCGGCGGCGAAGCCGTCAACGAAGCCCGCACCAGCCACGGCATGTTCTTTCAGCGCGGCGAGTCCGATCTGGTCACCCGAATCGAAGCCCGCATTGCCCGCCTGGTGCGCTGGCCCATCGAGAACGGCGAAGGCATGCAGGTGCTCAACTACCAGCCCGGTGCCGAATACAAGCCGCACTACGACTATTTCGATCCCGCCCAGCCTGGTTCCGCCACCATCCTCAAGCGCGGTGGCCAGCGCGTGGGCACGCTGGTGATGTACCTCAACAACCCCGAGCGCGGCGGCGGCACCACCTTCCCCGATGTGGGCCTGGAAGTGGCCCCGCAGCGCGGCAACGCCGTCTTTTTCGGCTACGACCGCCCCCACCCCGACACCCGCAGCCTGCATGGCGGCGCACCCGTGCAAGCCGGCGAAAAGTGGGTGGCCACCAAATGGCTGCGCGAGCGGGAATTTGTATAAAAACACTGCAAGCCCTGGCCCCATGACCCAACCCGAATCCCCCATGCCCTTTCAACCCGCTGCCGGGCAGCCACCGCACCAGCCCGAACAGTCCCCACTGGGCAAGGCCAGTGCCTATGTCGATCAGTACGACCGCAGCCTGCTGTTTCCGCTGCCGCGTGCCGCCAAGCGGGCTGAAATCGGCATCGCGGGCAGCCTGCCGTTCATGGGGGCCGACCTGTGGATGGCCTTCGAGCTGAGCTGGCTCAACCCCAAGGGCAAGCCCCAGGTGGCGCTGGCCCACATCACCGTGCCCGCCGAAACGCCGCACATCATCGAGAGCAAAAGCTTCAAGCTCTACCTCAACAGCTTCAACAACACCGTATTTGAAGATGCCGATGCCGTCCGCCAGACTTTGCGTGCTGACCTGACCGAAGCCGCCTGGCGCGGCGCACCCGCCGTGGGTGCCAGCGTCGGTGTGCGGCTGCTGGCCCCCGAGCTGTTTGACCGCGAACCCATCCACGAGATGGACGGCCTCAATCTTGACCGGCTGGACATCGAATGTACCCGCTACCAGCCCGCGCCCGAGCTGCTGAGCGCCGCCTTTGACGAGCAGCCCGTGACCGAAACCCTCACCAGCCACCTGCTCAAAAGCAATTGCCTCGTCACCGGCCAGCCCGACTGGGGCAGCGTGCAGATCACCTACACCGGCCCGCAGATCGAGCAGGAAGGGTTGCTGAAATACATCGTGAGCTTTCGCAACCACAACGAGTTTCACGAGCAGTGCGTCGAGCGCATCTTCATGGACATCTGGAGCCGCTGCCGCCCCACCAAGCTGGTGGTGTACGCCCGCTACACCCGCCGGGG
>CALMMY010000366.1 GCA_937868695.1 uncultured Comamonadaceae bacterium | reverse complement strand
CCCTCCCCAGCACGCCACGTCAGCACGGCATGGCTCGCCACCACACACGCCAGCCCGACAAAGGCAGCACGTCGCATCTCGCCACCACACACATCAGCCGAGAAGCCACAACACCCACCCCATCACCCCCCACGCCAAAACTGCGGCTGGCCGTAGCGCTGCTTTAAAAAGTCGATCCACAGGCGCACGCGCAGGGCCAGGTGTTTGCGCTGCGGAAACACGGCGTAGATGCCGTTGGGTGGGGCGGCGTAGGCTTCGAGGATGGGCACCAGGCGGCCTGCGGCGATGTCGGCCTGCACCTCCCAGGTGCTGCGCCAGGCGATGCCGTAACCGGCCAGGCACCACTCGTGCAGCACCTGGCCGTCGGAGCAGTCCAGCGGGCCGCCGGGGCGCAGGTGGATGAGTTCGCTCATACCGGGCTCGGGCGGGTCCAGCGGCACATGGAAGGCCCAGCCACGGGTCTGCGAAGCATCGCTGGACAGGGTGAGGCAGTCGTGCTTCACCAGTTCGCTGGGGTGACGCGGGGTGCCGCGCTGTTGCAGGTAGCGCGGGGTGGCCACGCACAGGCGGCGGTTGTCGGCCAGGCGCACGCTGACCAGCGACGAATCGGGCAGATCGCCCACGCGCACGGCGCAGTCGTAGCCCTCGGCGGCCATGTCCACCACGCGGTCGGACAGGTTGAGCGAGATGCTGACTTCGGGGTGCAGCTCGCGAAAATGGGGCACCAGCGGAGCCACATGCCGCCGCCCGAAGCCCGCCGGGGCGGTGATGCGCAGGTGGCCGCTGGCCTTCACGCCGCCGGCGCTGACGCTGGCCTCGGCGCTGGCCAGATCGACCAGCACGCGCTGGCAGTCTTCCAGAAAGGCGCTGCCCTCGTGGGTGAGGGTGATGCGCCGGGTGGTGCGCACCAGCAGCTTCACGCCCAGGTGTTCTTCCAGCGCGTCCAGCCGCCGCCCGATGATAGCGGGGGCCACGCCCTCGGCCTTGGCGGCGGCGGTCAGGCTGCCGCGCTGGGCCACGGTGACGAAGGTTTCAATGGCTTTGAGTTTGTCCATGCGCAATCAGTCTCTTGCTGTGTCGGGTGGAACCCAGGGCAGGCGCACCACGGTGTCGAGGCCCTCGACCCGGCCTGCACCGCTGCGGTGATCCGGGCGGTTGTCCAGCGACAGGCCGCCGCCCAGCGCCAGCACCAGGCCGTGGCAAATGGACAGGCCCAGGCCCGCGCCTGCGGCCAGCCCGCTGACCTGGCCTGCGCCGTGGTCGGATTCGGCAGGCCCGCCCTGGCCGGTCAGCCCGGCTTCGCGCACAAAGGGCTGGAACAGGTGGGGCCGCAGTGCGGCTGAAATGCCCGGCCCGTGGTCGCGGATGGTGAGCACGGCCCACGCGCCATCGGTGTGCAGGATCACGGCCAGCGGGGCCTGCGGCGGGCTGTGCTTGATGGCGTTGTGCAGCAGGTTGCGCACCAGCTCGCGCAGCGCCCATTCGTGGGCATGCACGGGCACGGGGTGGACGGGCATGTCCAGGCTGAAGTCGAGCAGGCGCTCACCCACCAGGGCCGACAGATCCAGGGCCACCTGGCGCACCACGCCCGCCCAGTCCTGCACGGGGGCGGTGTCGGCGGGGTTGGCCTGGCGCAGCTGTTCGGCCTTGGCCAGAGCGAGCATCTGGTTGGCCAGCTCGGTGGCGCTGTCGATGGTGTGTTCGATTTCCTGCAAGGCCTGTGGCGCGGGCACGTCACCCCGGCGGGCCGACTGCACCTGCACCTTGAGCACGGCCAGCGGTGTGCGCAGCTGGTGCGAGGTGTCGCGCACAAAGCGTTTCTGGTGCGCCAGCAGGTGGCTCAGGCGGGCCATGTGCTGGTTGGTGGCTTCCAGCAGGGGCAGCAGCTCCTGCGGTGCGCCCTGGGTGGGCAGGGCAGACAGGTCGCTCTCGCTGCGGGCGGCCAGGGCCGCGCCGAGCTGGCGCACCGGGCGGGTGGCGCGCTGCACCACCCACACCACCACGGCGGCAATCAGCGCCAGCAGTGCGGCCTGCCGCCACAGGGTATCGAGCAGGATGTGACGGGCCATGGTTTCGCGCAGCTCCAGGGTTTCGGCCACCTGCACAGTGGCCATGCCCTGGCCGCCCTGGCTGGCCACAGGCTGGCGCAGCACGGCCATGCGCACGGGCTCGTTGCGGTAGCTGTCGTCGTAAAACTCCACCAGCGCGGCATACACCGTCTGTGCGGCCTGGGGGTGACGCGGGGGCGGCAGGTCGGCAAAGCCCGACACCATTTCGTCGGCAAACCCGGTCACACGGTAAAAAATGCGGCTGCGGTTGTCGGCCTCGAAGGCCTCCAGCGATGAGTATTGCAGCGTGGCCTGCACGCTGGCGGTGGCCCCTTCGCCCGCAATCTGCAACTGCTCGCCGATGGATTTGGCCGAGGCCAGCAGGGTGCGGTCGTAGGCGGTGTCGGCGGCGGCCAGCGCCTGGCGGTACAGCACCACGGTGCTGATGCCCATGAACAGCGCCACCGGCAGCAGGATGCCCAGCATCAGCTGCCAGCGCAGCGAGGGCACGGGCCGCCTCATGTTGGCTCGCTCCCGGTCTGGGGCGGTGTCTGGGCCTGGGTCTGAAGTTTCAGCAGGTAGCCCAGCCCGCGCAGCGTGACCAGCTGCACGCCGGTGTCGGCCAGCTTTTTGCGCAGCCGGTAGGCCACCACCTCGATGGCCTCGGGCAGCACATCCAGCTCACCCGCAAACACCACTTCAAACAGCCGCTCCTTGGCGATGGCGTGGCCGGGCTTGGCCAGCAGCGCACGCAGCAGGGCCAGCTCGCGCGGAGGCAGCTCCAGCGGCTGGCCGTGTACGTACACCGCGCCCTGTTCGCGGTCCATCTGCAAGCCGCCGAACGCCGGGGTGAGCGCGGAGCCGAAAGCCGGGCTGCCGACAGGGCCGAAGGCGGAGCGGTGGTCGGGCTGCGGGGCGGCCTGCGGGCTGCGGCGGCGCAGCAGGGCCTGGATGCGGGCTTCCAGCTCGTCCAGGTCAAACGGTTTGGGCAGGTAGTCGTCGGCCCCGGTGTTCAGGCCCAGGATGCGGTCGCCCACGGTGCCGCGTGCAGTCAGGATGATGACGGGTGTGGTCAGCCCCAGCGCCCTGGCCTGGGTGAGCACCATCAGGCCGTCCTGGCCGGGCAGGCTGAGGTCGAGCAGCACCAGGTCGGGCAAGGTACTGCGCCACTGGGCCAGCGCGCGGGTGCCATCGGTGCAGGCCAGCACCTCGAAGCCCCGGCGGCCCAGGGCGCGTTGCAGGGTGGTTTGCAGGGTGGGGTTGTCTTCGACCAGCAGCAGTTTCATGGCGGCTGATTATGGGCAGCCACCCGCCAAATGCCACAGCGCCGGGCCATCAGGGAAAACACCCACGCGCCGGACAGCCGATTGACAGCCTGAAAGCCGACCATTGACAGCCATCCAGACACCCACAACAGGAGACTTCCCCATGCGCCGCGACACCTTCCTCAAATCCCTGGCCGCACTGGCCGCCGCCGGTGCCCTGCCCCACACGGCCTGGGCCAATGCCAACCTGAAGATGATGATTCCCGCCAACCCCGGTGGCGGCTGGGACACCACGGGCCGCGCCCTGGGCAATGCGCTGCGCGATGCGGGCGTGGCGGCTTCGGTCACGTTCGAGAACAAGGGCGGTGCCGCCGGTGCCATCGGGCTGGCACAGTTTTTCAACGCATCCAAGGGCGACCCCAATGCGCTGATGGTGATGGGCGCGGTGATGCTGGGCGGCATCATCACCGGCAAGCCGCCGGTGTCGGTCACGCAGGTCACGCCCATTGCGCGGCTGACCAGCGAGTACAACGTGTTTGTGCTGCCCGCCAACTCGCCCTACAAAACCATGAAGGATGTGGTGGAGCAACTCAAGAAAGACCCCGGCAGCATCAAGTGGGGCGGTGGCTCGCGCGGAGCCACCGAGCACATTGCCGCCGCCATGATTGCGCAGGCCGTGGGCGTGTCGGCCGCCAAGATCAACTACGTGCCCTTCCGTGGGGGCGGTGAAGCCACCGCCGCCATCCTGGGCGGCAACGTCACCATCGGCGGCAGCGGCTACAGCGAGTTCCAGCCCTACATCGAGTCGGGCAAGATGATTCCGGTGGCCGTCACCTCGGCCAAGCGCCTGCCCGGCATCAACGTGCCCACGCTCAAGGAGCTGGGCATCGACGTGGAAATCGGCAACTGGCGCGGCGTGTACGGCGCAGCTGGCATCACCCCCGCCCAGCAGGCGGCGCTGGCCGACATGATCGTCAAGGCCACCAAGACCAAATCGTGGCAGGAGTCCATGACCAAGAACGCCTGGACCCCCGCGCTGCTGACCGGCCAGGCCTTTGCCGACTTTGTGGACAGCGACTTCGCCGCCCTGCGTGCCACCATGGTCCGCGCCGGCATGGTCTGACCTGAAAACCTTCCAGCAACAAAGCCTGTCATCGCCATGCTCACACCCGCCCCCACCCTCGACCAACCCTCCCCCCATGCCGCTGTCAACCACCGGCCTGGCCAGACTGCCGTGGGCGTGGCGGTGCTGGCCGTCTCCGGCCTGATGGTGTGGGGTGCGCTGCACATTCCCGCCGATGCGGGCTATGCGGGCGTGGGCCCCAACTTTCTGCCCTGGCTGGTGGCCGTGGCGCTGGCCATCTGCGGCGTGCAACTGATCTGGCAGGCCCGCATGACGGGCTACCAGCACATGCCCGAGCCGTCGGGCGCGGCCCACGGCGACTGGCCCGCGCTGGCCTGGGTGGTGGCCGGGGTGGTGGCCAACGCCAGCCTCATCACCACGCTGGGCTTCATCTTCAGTTGCAGCCTGTGCTTTGTGCTGGCGGTGCGCGGGCTGCGCCAGGCCGAAGGCAAACCGCACGGCGGGCTGCGCGGTGCCATGAACGACCTGCTGATCGGCCTGGCCATTTCCGCGCCGGTGTTCTGGCTGTTTACCAAGGTGCTGGCCGTCAACCTGCCCGCACTCACCACCACCGGCTGGCTCTGAGCGGCCCCAACCCTTCAGGAAACTGCCATGGAACTCTGGAACAACCTGCTCGGCGGCTTCATGACCGCCGGAACCCCCATCAACCTGCTGTGGGCCTTTGTGGGCTGCGCACTGGGCACGGCCATCGGCGTGCTGCCCGGCCTGGGCCCGGCGGTGACGGTGGCCATGCTGCTGCCCATCACCGGCCAGGTGGAGCCCACTGCGTCGATGATCTTTTTTGCGGGCATTTACTACGGGGCCATGTACGGCGGCTCCACCACCTCCATCCTGCTCAACACGCCCGGCGAAACCGGCACCATGGTGACGGCGCTCGAAGGCTTCAAGATGGCCAAAAGCGGGCAGGCCGGTGCGGCGCTGGCCACCTCGGCCATCGGCTCGTTTGTGGCGGGCACCATCGCCACCATTCTGGTGACGCTGTTTGCCCCGGTGCTGGCCGAATTTGCCGTCAAGCTGGGGCCGCCTGAATACTTC
Source organism: uncultured Comamonadaceae bacterium (assembly GCA_937868695.1). Classification (GTDB taxonomy): domain Bacteria; phylum Pseudomonadota; class Gammaproteobacteria; order Burkholderiales; family Burkholderiaceae_C; genus UBA2334. Next base: position 2,197 of record CALMMY010000366.1, on the reverse strand, counting down.
TGCCTGATGCTGCTGGCCTTCACCACCGTGAGTGCGGTGCTGGGCGAAAGCACGCTGCGCGGCCTCACGGCACTGTTCATCGGCCTGGCGCTGGGCCTGGTGGGCATGGACCAGATTTCGGGCCAGGTGCGCTACACGGGTGGCGTGCTGGAGTTCATGGACGGCATCGAGGTGGTGCTGGTGGCCGTGGGCCTGTTTGCCGTGAGCGAGGCGCTGTACAACGCGCTGTACGAAGGCCGCTCCGAAGCCAGCATGAACAAGCTCAACCGCGTCCACATGACCGGCGCACAGTGGAAGCGCTCGTGGCCCGCCTGGCTGCGCGGCACCGCTCTGGGCTTTCCGTTCGGCTGCATTCCGGCGGGCGGCTCCGAGATCCCCACCTTTCTGAGCTACGCCACCGAGCGCAAGCTGGCTGCGCCCGAGCACCAGAAAGAGTTCGGCACCACCGGCGCGATCGAAGGCGTGGCCGGGCCGGAGGCTGCCAACAACTCCGCCGTGACGGCCACGCTGGTGCCGCTGCTGACGCTGGGCATCCCCACCTCGGTGACCGCCGCCATTTTGCTGAGTGCCTTGCAGAACTACGGCATCCAGGCCGGGCCGCAGCTGTTTGAAACCTCGTCGGCCCTGGTGTGGGCGCTGATCGCGTCGCTCTACATCGGCAACGTGATGCTGCTGGTGCTCAACCTGCCGCTGGTGGGCCTGTGGGTCAAGCTGCTCAAAATCCCGAAGGCCCACCTGTACGCCGGGATCATGATTTTTGCCACCGTGGGCGTGTACGGCATGCGCCAGAGCGCGTTCGACCTGTACCTGATGCTGGGCCTGGGCCTGGTGGGCGTGGTGATGCGCCGCTACGACTTCCCCACCGCCCCGGTGATCGTGGGCCTGATCCTCGGCCCCGTGGCCGAAGCCCAGATGCGCAACGCACTGAGCATCGGCCAGGGCAACTGGAGCGTGTTTCTGGAACGCCCCATGTCGCTCACGCTGCTGACCGTGGTGTTCCTGGTGCTGGTCACGCCCCGCGTGCTGGCCTGGCACCGGCGGCGCTGAAGCCACAGCGCCCGCCTCCTCCGGCGACCCAACCCCACGGGTCGCCACCACCGAGCCTGACTGCACCGCCACTCCAGTTGGAGTGGCGCGGTGCAGCCTCGCCTGCCGCGTTCAACCGTCCGACACGGGCCGTGGCATTTCTTGCCTTTTTCATCCACAGGAGACTACTTTGAAACAACTTTCCATCCTGGCTCTGGCCGCCTGCGCATGCGCGGCCCAGGCCCAATCGTCCGTGACGCTGTATGGCGTGGCAGACATGGCCATCGAGCGTGTCAAAGGTGCAGCCTCTGTCACGCGTGCGGCCTCGGGTCAGCAGCAAGGCTCGCGCTGGGGGCTGCGCGGCACCGAAGACATGGGCGGCGGCCTCAAGGCCGTGTTCCAGATCGAAGCGGGCCTGAACATGAGCACGGGCGCGCTGGGTCAGGGCGGCCTGGGGTTTGGCCGCCAGTCCTACGTGGGCCTGGCTGGCGACTTCGGAGCCGTGCGCCTGGGCCGCCAGTATTCGCCCATGGACGATGTGGCCGGACTGGTCGGCACCAAGGTGTACGACGTGCTCAGCGTGGTGCCCATCATCGGCAACGGTGACTACAACCGCGTCAACAGCGCCGTGACCTACCTGTCGCCCAAAGTGGCCGACACCACCTTCCAGGCGCAGTACAGCTTCGGCACCCCACGGCCAGCCGGTGACCCCAGCCCCGACTTCGGCAAGCAGTTCAGTGTGCACGCCATCCATGCCAGCGGGCCGTTGACGTTGGGAGCGTCGCTGATGCGCGTGATCGACGGCAACAGCACGCTGGCGGGCGACCAGGGCCAGAGCGCCGCCCTGCTGGTGGCGGGCTACGACTTCGGCGGCATCAAGCTAACAGGCTATTACGACCAGGAAGACAAAGGCACGCAAACCATGAAGGTCTATGGCCTGCAAGGTGCCATGACGTTTGGCAGCACCACCGTGTCAGCGGGTGTGGCGCAAGCCAAAAACGTGACGGGCCTGGCCGCCGCCGCGCGTGACGATGCCAAGATCTTCACGCTGCAAGCCAGCCACAACCTGTCCAAGCGCACCGCGCTGTACGGCCACCTGACTGCCGTGTCCAACGGTGCCGATGCGGCGCTGGGCTTCAACAGCCCCGTGGCCGGACGCAACTCCAACGGC
>CALMMY010000365.1 GCA_937868695.1 uncultured Comamonadaceae bacterium | reverse complement strand
TGCGACCTGGACGTGGGCGATTTCATCTGGACAGGGGGCGACTGCCACATCTACAGCAACCACACCGAGCAGGTGGCACTGCAGCTGAGCCGCGAACCCCGCCCCTACCCCACGCTGACCATCCTGCGCAAGCCCGACAGCATCTTCGACTATCAGTACGAGGATTTCGAGATCACGGGCTACGACCCCCACCCGGCCATCAAGGCCCCGGTGGCGGTCTGATCTGCCGTGTGACCTGCTGCGCCCCTCCGCACCACCTTCCTGGCCCTGCCCTTCTGTGTTGACCCGCAAGCAACTGCTGGCCCTGATTGCGCTCACGCTGATGTGGGGTGTGAACTGGCCCATGATGAAGCTCTCGCTGCGCGAGCTGTCGCCGCTGTATTTCCGCGCCATCACCATGACGCTGGGGGCCAGCTGGCTGTGGCTGTTTTTCAGGGCACGCGGCGTGCGCATGCTGCCCCACGGCACCGAGTGGAAAACCGTGGTCACGCTGGCGCTGCCCAACATGCTGGGCTGGCACACCATTTCCATCTTCGGAGTAAAAGAACTCAGCTCGGGCCGGGCTGCCATTCTGGGCTTCACCATGCCCATCTGGACGGTGCTGCTGGGGGCCCTGTTTCTGGGCCAGAAACTGACCCTGCGCGTGGCCTGGGCCACACTGGCCGTGGCCGCCGCCATTGCCCTGCTGATGGCGCACGAACTGCACAACCTCACGGGCCGCCCGCTGGGCGTGCTGTGGATGGAGCTGGCCGCCTTGAGCTGGGCCATCGGCACGCTGATGATGCGCCGCCTGACCATCACCCTGCCCACCGAGGCCCTGGCCGTGTGGATGATGCTGCTGACCAGCGTCTGCCTGTGGGTGCTGGCGCTGGTGGCCGAGCCGGTACCCAGCTTTCAGTTCAGCCCCGCCATGTGGGGCAGCCTGGTGTACGGTGTGTTCATCAACTACGGTTTTGCCCAGATCATCTGGTTCGGGCTGGCCCGCAATCTGCCACCGGCCACCAGCGCCATGAGCGTGATGGCCATTCCGCTGATCGGCACACTCAGTGCCACCATCGTGGTGGGCGAGGTGCCGCACTGGCAAGACTACGTGGCCGTGGTGCTGGTGATGTCGGCCATTGCAGCCGTGCTGCTGCCCGCACGCCAGAAGCCGTTGGACTGACCGCCTGACGCACAGCAGCATTCGCAACACAATCGCACCCCTGCATTCACCGCCCCTTTTGAGCCCCCCATGCGCCTGAACCTGATTTATGCCCGTGCCCGCAATGGCGTGATTGGCCGCAACAACACCCTGCCCTGGCACTTGCCTGAAGATTTGGCCCATTTCAAAGCCACCACACTGGGCTGCCCGGTCATCATGGGGCGGCGCACCTGGGACTCGCTGCCACCGCGTTTCAGGCCGCTGCCAGGCCGGGTGAACGTGGTGCTGACCCGCGACCCGCACTGGCAAGGCACGTGTGTGGCCCAGCCACAGGCTCAGGCAGACCAGAAGTCTGTCAACACACCCCTGCACTTTGCATCGCTGGAAAATGCGCTGTCTGCCTTGCAACACCACCCCGAAGTGTGGGTCATCGGCGGCGCACAAATCTACGCCAAGGCCCTGCCGCTGGCCCAGCGCGTGGTCATCACCGACATCGATGCAGACTTTGAGGGTGACGCTTTCGCACCCGAATTGGGTGACGACTGGGCAGAATCCCGCCGCGATCAGCACATTTCGGCCAATGGTCTGCATTTCAGTTTTGGCACCTACGAGCGGACAAAGCCGACTGTGGTCTGACCTGAAATTGCCGCCCGCCTCTCCGCACTGACCCGCCTGGAAAACCTTGAGCACCATGAAACTCGCTACCTGGAATGTGAATTCACTCACCGTGCGCCTGCCTCAGGTGCTGGACTGGTTGGCCGCGCAGGCAGCCACTGGCAGCCCTGTGGATGTGCTGGCACTGCAAGAGCTGAAGATGGCAGACGACAAATTTCCAGTGCAGGCCTTTGCCGATGTGGGCTACCACGCCGAGTGGCTGGGCCAGAAAACCTACAACGGTGTGGCACTGATTTCGCGCACGCCAGCAAGCGGTGTGGTCAAAAATCTGCCCAACTTCCCCGATGACCAGTCACGGGTGATCGCAGGCAGCTTTTCTTTCGGGGGTGCCACGAGTGTGCGCGTGATCGGTGCTTATTTCCCCAACGGCCAGGCTCCTGGCAGCGACAAATTCGCCTACAAAATGGCTTGGCTGCATGCGCTGCGTGAGCAGGTGCGCACCGAGCTGGCCAGCCACCCCGAACTGGTGCTGATGGGTGACTTCAACATCACGTTCGACGATGCCGATGTGTGGGACCCCGAAGGCATGCGCGAAGCCATTCACTGCACCGAAGAGGAACGTCTGCACCTCCAAGCCATCATGGGGTTGGGTTTGCACGATTCGGTTCGCCTGTTCCCGCAGCCACCCAAAAACTACAGCTGGTGGGATTACCGCGACCTGGCCTTCCGCCGCAACCGTGGCCTGCGCATAGACCACATTCTGGTCAGCCATGCTTTGCGCCCGCTCGCCCAGTCTTGCGCAGTGGACAAGGAACCGCGCAAAAAAGAACGCCCCAGCGACCACGCTCCGGTGGTGCTGACGCTGGCGGCCCAATAACAACCCCAAAACAGAGCTGCCTGTGCTTGGTCAACAAGCACAGGCAGCCGTTTTCACTCCAAGTTCAGTTCTTGAATTTTGCGCGTGATGGTGTTGCGGCCAATGCCCAGCTTGTGGGCGGCCTCAATGCGGCGGCCACGGGTGTTGGCCAGCGCCGTGAGGATGAGGCGGGTTTCAACGCGCCGGGTCAGCACATCCCACACATCTTCGCGCCCAGATTCAAGTAGCAAACGGGCCTCGGCCTGCAACCCAAGCTCCCACTCGCCCACGCCATCGGTTGACAGACCACCATCTGGCACCGCTCTGACAACGGTATCTCCGGGTGGATTGGCCACTGCGCTGACCTGATCACTGTGAACGAATGGCGGCTGGCCGACATGACCTCCCACCGTTGCCCCCGAAGTCATTGGCCGACTGGCTCCCATGTCTGGCAATGCTGACGGGGTTGGGGCAACCGGAGGGGGCCAACCGGAAGCGGTCAACGGCATGCCGGGCACGCCATCGGCCTCGGATGGCCCTGTCGGCACCACGGCTTCAATCGTGTGGGTGTGGCCCGCTGCGGCCAACACCTCGGGTGGCAAGTCTTTTTCCTCAATGACCTGGGCGGGGGCCATGACAGTCAGCCAGTGGCACACGTTTTCCAGCTGGCGCACGTTGCCTGGAAAGTCGAATGTGGCCAGTCTTTGCAACGCGGCCTCGGTGATCCGCTTGGGTTCCACGCCCAATTGCTTGGCACTTTGCACCAGAAAGTGCCGGGTGAGCATGGGCACGTCTTCACAACGCTCGCGCAAAGCAGGCAGACGCAGGCGGATCACATTCAGGCGGTGGAACAAGTCTTCGCGGAAGGCACCTTCCTTGACCCGTTGCTCCAGGTTCTGGTGGGTGGCGGCAATCACCCGCACATTGGCCTTGACCGAACTGTGACCACCAACACGGTAAAAATGCCCGTCGCTCAGTACCCGCAGCAACCTGGTTTGCAGGTCAAAGGGCATGTCACCGATTTCATCCAGAAACAGTGTGCCGCCGTCAGCCTGCTCAAAACGCCCCCGGCGCATGGTCTGTGCGCCGGTAAAGGCACCGCGCTCATGGCCGAACAGTTCGCTTTCCAGCAAGTCTTTGGGAATGGCCGCCGTGTTGATGGCCACGAACGGCCCATTGGCACGGGGAGAGTGCTTGTGCAGGGCTCGGGCCACCAACTCTTTGCCCGACCCCGATTCGCCCGTGATCATCACCGTGACATTGCTCTGGCTCAGCCGACCAATGGCGCGGAAAACATCTTGCATGGCGGGTGCCTGGCCCAGCATTTCCGGGGTGGCCGTCATGCGCTCTTCGGCCACTTCTTCGCGCTGGCTTTCTTCCACGGCACGGCGAATCAGCTCAATGGCCTTGGGCAGATCAAAGGGTTTGGGCAGGTATTCAAACGCCCCACCCTGAAAAGCCGAAACGGCGCTGTCCAGGTCAGAAAAGGCCGTCATGATGATGACGGGCAAACCCGGCAGTTTCTTTTTGACCTTTTCCAGCAAATCCAGACCCGAGCCTCCGGGCATGCGGATGTCACTCACCAGAACCTGGGGCCCCATGTCATCACCGCAGTCATTGAGCGCGGCCAACACCTCTTGCGCGTTGATGAAGCTGCGGGTGGGCAGGCTCTCGCGCAGCAGTGCTTTTTCAAGAACGAAACGGATGGACTGATCGTCATCCACGATCCAGATGGGTTTCATGCGTTCGGTTCCTTTGTCCTTGTTGTCGATTCCATCCCTGCTGCTTTCGGGTCCAGACGGCCTCAACAGGCCCCGCGCACAGTGACAGAGTCTGCTCGACTTCAAGGCAGGGGGATCAAAATCTTGAAGTCGGTTCGACCGGGTACGCTGTCACACTCGATCAGACCGTGGTGTTGCTGGACAAAAGTTTGTGCCAACGTCAACCCCAACCCTGACCCCCCTTCCCGTCCTGAGACAAGGGGATAGAAAATGCGATCCCTGATCGAGTCCTGCACGCCAGGCCCGTTGTCGATCACATGCAATTCCAGTGCCAACCGGTAACGCTGCTTGCCGAACGTGATCTGACGGGCCACACGGGTTTTGAAAGTCAGGCAGGCATCGCCTTGGGCCATTCTGGTGGAAAGCGCCTGGGCAGCGTTCTGCGCAATGTTCATCACGGCCTGAATCAGTTGCTCGCGGTCACCCCTGAAGTCGGGCAAAGAAGCGTCGTAGTCCCGGATGATCTTCAGCCCTTTGGGGTACTCCGCCAGGATGACCGAGCGCACACGTTCACACACCTCGTGGATATTGACATCGCCCACCACATGGGGGCGGCGGTGCGGGGCCAGCAGCCTGTCCACCAGGGTTTGCAGGCGGTCTGCCTCATGGATGATGACCTGGGTGTACTCAATCAGCTCACGCGAGCCCAGCTCCATTTGCAGCAACTGGGCCGCCCCGCGAATACCACCCAGCGGGTTTTTGATTTCATGGGCCAGATTGCGAATCAGCTCTTTGTTGGCCTGCGCCTGGTCGAGCAGGCGCTCCTCCCGATCTTGGCGGGTTTGCTGCTCCAAAGGCAGCAGCTCCACCACCACTTCGTTGGGAACCTCGGTCTGTGCCACCACCACATGCACGGGCATGGGATCGCGGTGTTGGCACTTCAGCCAAGTGTCGTAACGCAATGCAGCAAAGGCATTGCCCTGCGCACCCGACAAGGCATTGATCAGCAAGTCTGGCTGGGTAAAAAAATCAGACAGCCGGGTGCCCGCTACGCTGCGCCGCGAGAAACCCAGCGCATCCTCCAGCGCAGCATTCACAAACAGGAGGTGGCCGCCGGAATCGACCACGGCCACCAGCGTGGCCAGCAAATCCAATGACTGAAATCGCGACAACGGAGCCGCAACTTTGGGTGTATTCACGGGGGCTTTGCGTGTGACCATCATCAGCGCACCACTGCTGCTTGCGGGACAGGCAGAGGTGGCGGTGCCGATGGAAGCGCCGCCGATGACGAAGTGGCCGCCATCGTTCTGCCGCCAGCGCGTTGCAATTCACGCTGGATGCTCACAACGTCTGCTTCGGCCCGAGCCAGGCTGGCTTTGAGCGTGGCCACACGCTCCGCATACAACGCGGGATTGGCGGTTTCCTGAGGAAGGCGCACGGGCTGGCCTGCGTTGTAGTCACGCTGCAATTGGGCCAAATGGGTTTCTGCCTTTTTCAGTTCACTTTCAAGAATGGCACGGGCATCGCTGTCGCGGGCTTTTTGCTGGGCCGCGCTGATGCGCGATGAATCGGCCGCCGACTGCACAGCCGACGCATTGGCTGCCTGCTGTGTCCCCCCAGCCTTGGCCGCATTGGTGCGCGGTGCGGGGATCACCGTGATATGGCCACCGTCCAAAGCCACACAGTCTTTGCGCTGAGATTGGGCCGGATTGTTGGTGTATTCATTGCCGCAGCGAAAAATTCGATCCTGCGCCTGCACAGTGCCCCAGATCAGCAGCGCACAGGGCAACACTGCCCAAGGCGTGCGGATTGACATGGGATGGGTGACAGTTTGTGGTGATGGCATTCGTTTCTCCTGAGCACAGTCTTGACTGGCTCTGAGGTCAGTATCGCCCAAAAGTGCCCGGATACCCGTGAATCCATGTGCATGCCCTCGGGTCAACAAACAAAAAGGGACGGCCTGAGCCGTCCCTTTTGAATCCAACCAGCGCAGATTACAGGCTGAAGTACATGTCGTATTCGACAGGAGACACTTCCACGCGGCTGCGGGTCACTTCCTGCATCTTCAGGTCGATGTAGGAGTCGATCCAGGCATCGGTGAACACGCCACCTTCGGTCAGGAAGGCGCGATCCTTGTCCAGAGCTTCGAGAGCCTGGTCGAGGCTGGAGCACACTGTGGGCACCAGTTTGTCTTCTTCGGGAGGCAGGTGGTACAGGTCTTTGCTGGCGGCTTCACCAGGATGGATCTTGTTGCGCACGCCGTCCAGACCAGCCATCAGCAGAGCTGCAAAGCCGAGGTAGGGGTTGCACAATGGATCGGGGAAGCGGGCTTCCACGCGGCGGGCCTTGTCGCTGGCCACGTTGGGGATGCGGATGGAAGCGGAACGGTTTTTGGCGGAGTAAGCCAGCTTCACCGGAGCTTCGAAGTGGGGAACCAGACGCTTGTAGCTGTTGGTGCCGGGGTTGGTGATGGCGTTCAGGGCACGGGCGTGTTTGATGATGCCGCCGATGTAGTACAGGGCAAACTCAGACAAACCAGCGTAGCCGCTGCCTGCGAACAGGTTCTTGCCATCTTTCCAGACAGACTGGTGAACGTGCATGCCGGAACCGTTGTCGCCAGCGTAGGGCTTGGGCATGA
>CALMMY010000364.1 GCA_937868695.1 uncultured Comamonadaceae bacterium | reverse complement strand
GCATGGTGGGCGTGAACTCGGGTGTCATTTCCACCGCCGTGGCTCCGTTCGGCGGGGTCAAGCAATCGGGCATGGGCCGCGAAGGATCACTGCACGGCATCGACGAATACGTGGACACCAAATACGTGTGCATGGGCGGGGTCTGATCCGGGTTCAGCCCAGCCGCACAGACCCAGCCCAGTCAAGCCCAAGCTACCCAGCCCACCCCAGCTGACAGTTCAGCGCAGCGCATTTCACCCCAGGAGACGACATGACCACCGACCACCCAACCCCATTCACCACCGCCTACCCCCGCCCCGAACACATCAGCCCCGATGAATGGGCCGCACGGGTGCAGCTGGCCGCCGCCTACCGCATTGCGGATTATTTGGGCTGGACGGAGCTGATCTACAACCACATTTCGCTGCGCGTGCCGGGGCCGGATCAGCACTTCCTGATCAACCCCTTTGGCCTGCACTACACCGAGGTGTGCGCGTCCAACCTGGTGAAGGTGGACGTGCGCGGCAACATCATCGGCCACTCCGACTGGCCCATCAACCCGGCTGGATTCACCTTCCACGGCGCGATTCACGAGCAGGTGCCCGAGGCGCATTGCGTGATGCACGTCCACACCACGGCCACCCAGGCGGTGTGCTGCCTGGAAGACGGGCTGGAGTTTTCCAACTTCTACGCCGCGCAGCTGTACGGAAAGATTGCGTACCACGACTTCGAGGGCATCACCGTGCATCTGGACGAAGGCCAGCGCATCCTGGCCAGCGCGGGCAACAAGCCCGTGCTGCTGCTGCGCAACCACGGCCCGGTGGTGCTGGGCTTCAACCTGGCCAACGCGCTGGCGCTGATGTGGCTGGTCAACCGCGCGTGCGAGGTGCAGCTGGCCTCGCAGTCCATGGGCACAACCCGCGTCATTCCTGTACACGTGCTCGAAGGCTGCGTGCGCGATTCGCTGAACTTCAACCCCAAGTTCGGTGGCGGACAGGATGCCTTCGACGCGCTGCAACGCATCGTGGACCGCATCGACCCCGGCTACCGGGGCTGACTGGGGCTGACAGGCACCGATGCGGGCGGGGTGGCGCGATGAACCATTTCAGCGCCCCCCAACTCACACCCCCATTGCCCTGAAAGGAATCCGCCCCCATGCCCCATGACGTGAGTCTGATCGCCACCATTGCCGCCGGTTTCGGGCTGGCCCTCGTGTTCGGCTACCTGGCCATGCGCCTGAAGATGCCTCCGCTGGTGGGCTACCTGCTGGCCGGCATCATGGTCGGCCCGGCCACCCCCGGTTTTGTGGCCGACATCGGGCTGGCGGGCCAGCTGGCCGAAATCGGGGTGATGCTGCTGATGTTCGGTGTGGGGCTGCATTTTTCGATGGACGACCTGATGGCCGTGCGCCGCATTGCCGTGCCCGGAGCCATGGTGCAGATTGCCGTGGCCACCCTGCTGGGCACGCTGCTGGCGCTGTGGTGGGGCTGGGCCCTGGGGGCTGCGGTGGTGTTCGGGCTGTGCCTGTCGGTGGCCAGCACGGTGGTGCTGCTGCGGGCGCTGGAGGCCCAGGGCATTCTCAAGTCGATCAACGGGCAGATTGCGGTGGGCTGGCTGGTGGTGGAAGACCTGGTGATGGTGCTGGTGCTGGTGTTGCTGCCCGCACTGGCCGGGCTGCTGAACGCAGCTGGGCCGGAGCAGACGGCAACCGCAGCGGCCTCCACCGGCGATGTCTGGCTCACGGTGGGCATCACCCTGGCCAAGGTCACCACCTTCATCGTGCTGATGCTGGTGGTGGGGCGGCGCGTGCTGCCCAAGGTGCTGTGGCTGGTGGCCAGAACGGGGTCGCGCGAGCTGTTCACCCTGAGCGTGGTGGCCATTGCCGTGGGGGTGGCCTTTGGTGCGGCCAAGCTGTTCGATGTGTCGTTTGCGCTGGGGGCTTTTTTTGCGGGAATGATGATGCGAGAGTCGGAGTTCAGCCACCGGGCTGCCGACGAGTCACTGCCGCTGCGCGATGCGTTCGCGGTGCTGTTTTTCGTGTCGGTGGGCATGCTGTTCGACCCTGCCGTGATCTGGAACCACCCCGGCAAACTGCTGGCCGTGGTCGGCATCATCATGCTGGGCAAGACGCTGGCGGCGGTGGCGCTGGTGCTGCTGTTCAGGTACTCGCTGCACACCGCGCTGACGGTGGGGGCCAGCCTGGCGCAGATCGGGGAGTTTTCGTTCATCCTGGCGGGTCTGGGCGTGGCACTGGGGCTGCTGCCGCCCGATGGCCAGAGCCTGGTGCTGGCGGCGGCCCTCATCACCATTGCGGCCAACACGCTGATGTTCTCGGTCATCGGGCCGACCCAGGCCTGGCTGCAGGCCCGCTGGACATTCGCGCAGACCCTGGCCACGCGGGAAGACGGCCTGGCCGAGCTGCCCGACTCCACCGACCTGGCCCAGCTCAACCGGCAGGTGGTGCTGGTGGGGCATGGCCGCGTGGGCCAGCGCATCCGGCAGCACCTGGTCGAGCGGGGTGTGCCGCTGGTGGTGGTGGACCAGAACCGCGAAGCCATCGAAGCCCTGCGCCAGGCCGGGGTGCCCGCCGTCTGCGGCGATGCCATGACCCCCGAAGTGCTGGTGCAGGCCCATGTGGCCAGGGCCGCCATGCTGGTGGTGGCCGTCCACGACACGGTGGACGTGCGCAAGATGCTGGACATTGCGCGCACGCTGAATCCGTCCATTCATGTGCTGGTCAGAACCCACAACGCCGAAGAGGCCGACCTGCTGCGCCACGAGGGCGTGAACGCCGCGCTGGTGGCCGAGCACGAGCTGGCCGCCAGCATGGGGGCACACATCCTGGCCCACACCACGGCACGGCACTGAACAACACCCGGCCAGCCACCGCCGGGATCACAGCGCACAGGCCTGCGACAGCCTGCCCGCTTACCATTGCCGCCATGCAATCCACCCTGCCCCCCACTCCGCCACCGCCCACCGCGCCCGCCACCACCGACTGGAAAACCCGCCAGATGATCCAGGCATCCGGCTGGCCGCTGGCCGCCGAGCTGCTGGCCCCCGGCGCTGACTTCAACACCGCGCAGGGCGAAGACAGCGGCCTGGTGCCGCTGCACTGGGCCTGCCGGCACGGCAAGGCGGGCCTGCTGGCGCACATGCTGGCCCACGGGGCCGATGTGCTGAGCCACCCCCAGGGCGGCCTGGGCCTGCTGGCGCTGACGCTGGAGTCCGGGCACTACCAGAGCGTGATGATGGTGATCGACCAGCTCAAGGCCGTGGGCTGCCCGCCCCCGCCCGAAGCCCTGCAACAGCGGCTGACCAAGGCCTTCAGCACCGGCCACACCAACGCCCGCAACCGCCTGGCGCAAACCCTGAAAGACTGGCAGCGCATCCACAAAGCGGCCAAGCCGCCCAAAACCGCCTGAACCACGGGTCAGCCTGTCACCCCACCACAGCCGCCCTGCCCCGCCCGCCTGCGTCCAAGCCCGGCTTCACCACATACCCTGCCATGCCACGCACTGAACCGATCAGCCTGCTGCTGCACACCCTGAAATGGACGATCCTGGCCTGCGCGGTGGCGGTGCTGGCAGGCTCGGCCTCGGCACTGTTTCTGTGGGCGCTGGACTGGGCCACCGCCACCCGCCAGGCCCACCGCTGGCTGATCTGGCTGCTGCCGCTGGCGGGTTTTGCGGTGGGCTGGGTGTACCTGCGCTTCGGCCAGAAGGTGGAGGCGGGCAACAACCTGCTGATCGACGAAATTCACGCCCCCCAGGCCACCGTGCCGCTGCGCATGGCCCCGCTGGTGCTGGGGGCCACGGTGGTGTCGCACCTGTTTGGCGCATCGGTGGGCCGCGAAGGCACCGCCGTGCAGATGGGCGGCGCACTGGCCGACCAGATCACTCACTGGCTCAGGCTGGGCCGCGATGACCGCCGCACCCTGCTGATGGCGGGCATCAGCGCGGGCTTTGCATCGGTGTTCGGCACGCCGCTGGCCGGGGCCGTGTTCGGGCTGGAAGTGCTGGCCAAAGGCCAGCTGCGCCACGCCGCGCTGCTGCCCTGCCTGCTGGCCGCCGTGCTGGCCGACCAGGTGGGCCTGTGGTGGGGCGTACACCACACGCACTACGCCATCGGCCACATTCCCGCCATCTCGGTGGCCACGGTGGCGGCGGTGATGCTGGCCGGGGTGGCGTTCGGCGGCGTGGGCCAGGTGTTTGCCCGCAGCACGCACGCGCTGTCGGCCTTCATGAAGCGGCGCATTGCCTATGCGCCGTGGCGACCTTTTGCGGGCGGGGTGGTGATTGCGGCGGTGGTGGGGCTGTCTGGCCTGATGGGGCAAATGGGGCAGATGGGCCTGACCAACATCGACGTGGACCGCTACCTCGGCCTGGGCCTGCCCGTCATCGTGCAAGCCTTCGAGCAGCCGCTGCCACTGCAAGACTTTGCGGGCAAGCTGCTGTTCACCGTGGCCTCGCTGGGCACAGGCTTCAAGGGCGGCGAGGTGACACCGCTGTTCTACATCGGGGCCACGCTGGGCAACGCGCTGGCACCGCTGCTGGACTTGCC